>JAZKRS010000060.1:0-18100 GCA_036626435.1 Haloarculaceae archaeon
GAAATCTTCGATTTCCGAACGACCCCGAGGCACTCGGCCTGCTCCGCCTGTAGATACGCTACTGCGTATCGCACGATGGCGATCTGTTCAGAGTGCAGTCCTCTATAGTGGCTGGGCCGATCAGCACGAGGTCGCGGGTCTCGAAGCGGAAGTCGCCCTCGCGGCTGCGTGGAAGGCGGGTCGATCCGGCGACCAGTACGAAGCGGCGACTGACCAGCTATCGAGTCACGGTGTCGAACTCGAACCGATCGAGTACGAACTCCACGGCGAAACGCTACGGTATATGGCCGACCTCAACGATCCGGTTGCCAAGCTAACTGCCGGATTCGTCGTCGCACCGAAGCTCCGGGTTGTCAAGGACAAGCAGGCGACCCTGGTCGCAACCGGGAGTGCTGACCCACAGACTGCGAGCCTGTATCGAGACACGATCGTTCCCCCGGAAGAGGCGGCAATCGATCGAGGCAAACGCCTGCTCATGCGGTATCTCGATGACGATCCCACTGTCATCGAAACCGTCGAAGCGACCGCGGAGGACTTCCTTGAGGTGGCGTGGGAATCCCAAAAGCAGGCGATGGATGAGACGGGCGAGGTCGACCCGAAGACGATCTGTTAACCCTGTTGTTCGGAGACAGCGGCGTCGTCGGCCATCCGGTCAAGCAACACGTCTCGCATTGTATTCATGCCCTCGACGATTCGCTCGTCCGCGATAGCGTAGTAATTATTTAGACCCTCGTCGCGTTTGGTCACGACGCCTTGGTCACGCATCTTCCGCAGGTGCTGGGAGACTGTCGGCTGGGCGATGCTGGTCTCCTCGCTGATCTCGCTGACGGTGTACTCCCCGTCCTTCAGGAGATGGAGGATGCGGAGTCGCTTCGGGTTCGAGAACATCTTACAGAACTCCGCGTGTCGCTCGAACAGGGCGTCCTCGTTCTCTGTCATAGCTCTATATTCGACTCCACGAATATGTGCGTTCGCTTCTGTCGTACGGAATCCGCACGCTTATAATATTCGCATATCCAAATATAGGTTGTAGAGAGAGCTCAGCACTATCCACCGTTCATCCCTCGATCTCGTAATCGAGGCGATGCAACCGTACCTCGACACGCACTATCGGAACCCCTCAGCCCGCTACGCGTCGACCGAAGCGTCGGCCGTCGTGGATGCACGGGAGAACGTCGCCGAACTTCTCGGAGCCGAACCCGAGAACATCGTGTTCACCGGCGGCGGAAGTGAGGCGGACAACCTGGCACTCAAGGGCGTCATCGACGCGACCGACGGCGACCACGTCGTCACGACGACCATCGAACACTCCGCAGTCATCGAGACCTGTGACTGGCTGGAAACACAGGGTGTCGACGTGACGCGTGTCTCACCGGGCGGCGACGGCCGAGTCAACCCAGACGATATCGAGGCCGCGATCCGGCCGGATACTGCGCTGGTGTCGGTGATGCACGCCAACAACGAGACCGGCGTCGTCCAGTCGCTTGAAGAGATAGGCGAAATCACCGACGCGCACGACGTACTCTTCCACTCGGATACAGTCCAGTCAGCCGGGAAAATCCCCACTGACGTCGACGATCTCGGGCTTGATCTGGCCAGCCTGAGTGCACACAAATTCTACGGCCCGAACGGCGTCGGGGCGTTGTACGTCCGAGACGGCGCCGACCTGGAACCGTTGATCCACGGCGGCGGCCAGGAACACGGGCTCCGGAGCGGCACCGAGAACGTCGCTGGCCTCGTCGGCATGGGTACGGCGGCAGCTCTCGCGGTCGACGACCTAGCAGAGCGACGGGAGCGATTGACTGAACTCCGCGAGGAGTTCGTCGCAACCGTTCGGGAGACGACCGACGCGGAGCCGATCGGCCATCCCGAGTATCGGCTACCCGGCTACGCCCTGTTCTGTTTCCCGGAACGAGCGAGTATCGACCTAGTCGATGCGCTGGCAGAACGCGACATCGCCGTCTCCGGTGGGTCGGCCTGTCATGCGGACAATCCGTCGCCGTCTCGGGTACTCCTCGAGATGGGCGTCGACCCAGATCTGGCGATGGGTGCAGTCCGCTTCTCGATGGGACGGGAGACGACCCGCGAGAATATCGAATACGTGAGTGAAACGCTCCGGACCGTGCTACAGGACGCACCTGCATGAGCGACATCGAGAGTTTCGTGCGGTTCTGCGAGAGCGACTTCGGAACCGCAGTGATGGACCGCGAAGCCGCGTACGTGAGAGACCACGTCGACCCTACGGACACGATACTGGACGTCGGGTGTGGCATCGGTTCGCTCGAAGAACGGTTCACGAGCTATGACATCGTCGGTCTGGATCGCTCGGCAGCGATGGTCCGGACCGCGCGTGAACGGGTCGCCGTGCCGTTCATCCAGGGTGACGCTCGTTCCCTCCCGATACCGACGGGTGGAATCGACGCCGTCGTCTTCGTGGCGACACTCGAGTTCATCCCGGACATCGACGCGGCGTTGGCGGAAGTGACTCGAGTACTCGAACCGGACGGCCGAGTCGTCGCGCTCCTGTTGAACACGCAATCGACGTACGTCCAGTCGAACCTCCAGCGTGAGGGATCGTACTTCCAGCGGATGGTCCACCAGGACACTGACGCGCTTGTGGAGCGAATCGGTGAGTACGTCGACGGAAAGCAGGAGTCCTTTCTGGGGATCGCGGACGAAACCGTCGTCGAGAGCAGCGCCCCGGACACTGCGGCTGTTACGGTAGTCGTCGGAACTCCACAGTAGCATCCAAACTAACTGTCCCCCTACCGTTTCTGAGAATGATCGATGCCTGACTTCCCAGACGAGATCAAATCGCCGCTGTTTGAGGCAAAACGATACGATGAGTCGTCAGTATTCACTCCTGATTCACTCTTACAAGAGGCGAGACGTCAGAAGAACCTCTCCGAGACTACCGTTCCGGATGTTTGTGTCTTGGATCCGGATGGAGATATCGTACGACAACTGGCATCGACTGGGCGAGCGGAAGAGGACTCGTCGTGGCCAGGGTATCACACCGATCTCTACCGGTTCACGCTCAACGGCGACGAAGTCGGCATCATCGGGTGTGCAGTCGGCGCATCCTTCGCCGTCCTCGTCGCTGAACAGTTGTTCGCTGCCGGGTGCGAGTTCCTCGTGAGCATCACCTCTTCGGGGCAGATCACATCGAAAGAGGACCCGCCGTATTTCGTGCTCATCGAACGAGCACTCCGGGACGAAGGAACGAGCCATCACTACAGTCCGCCAGCCAGATACACAACCGCGGATCCCGCCCTCTGTGATCGCGTCGAAACTGTATGTCAATCAGTATCCCGGCCAGTCTACCGGGGCGCAACGTGGACGACTGATGCACCGTTTCGGGAAACCGACGCTGCCATCCAACGGGCACGAGAGGAGGGTATCCTCGCCGTCGAGATGGAAGCGGCCGCCCTCTACGCGTTCGCGACCGAGCGGAACTGCCCCGTCGTCTGTTTCGCGTACGTGACCAACGAAATGGGACAGGGGGATAGCGAGTTCGAGAAGGGCGATGCAGACGGAAGTACGGCGGCCCTGGAAGTCATCGACGCTGCAATCACAGCCTGGCGAACGGACCGGTGAATCGGAGCCTGGAATATAAGAACGCCAGCGCAGTAGCCAGATTTAACTATATTCGCATATTACAATCTATAGCGATGCGCGGACGAAGATGTTCCCAGTTCCACGACTGCGGGTGCGGATGCCGCTGTTGCCGTGGGACCGGGAGAGAAGTGGAGATAACAGAACGAGAGCAGCGTCCATCACTACACGAACGACTCGAACGGATCGAAGAGCGACTTGACACACTCGAATCCGACACCTACCATGTCACGTGAACTCCTCGAACAGGCAGTCGATGCGGTCGAAACAGCACGGGAATCGACCACTGATAGCGAAACCGACGAACGGCTGGCACAACTCAAAACGCATCTCCAGTCTCAGACCGAGCGAGACGCGACACCGGCACTCGGAACGCTCGATCGCGTCCAGACGAAACTCCGGGACATCGAAGACGAAACCGACAATTCGCGTGTCGCGGAGTCACTCTCGAAGGCCCGCGAGCAGATTCTCTCCTTCCTCGGAACGCTTGACGACCGCGGGATGAAACAACACGGGTGGACAGAAAACTGATACTGACGGCTATACCTTCGTGAGCATAGTCGACCCCACGGGGGGTCGAAATCGCTCACGGGCCTATAGCCGTTAGTATCAGGACTGTGGCTACCAGAACCACGCCGACTACAACGCTTCCAAGAACATCGGTTTGCAGTATCTCCGGCGTCCCCAGAAATCGAGATTTCTGGTGTGCGAACGAGACGCGGAGCGTCTCGTCAACGTCGGCAAACCGCAGACGTCGGAGGCGCACCTGTAGACGTGCGCTTGAATAGCGAGGGACAGGTCCCTCGGACCATGCGAACGGCGAAGCCGTGAGCAGATCGCGGGACGCTGAACGTGAGTGGAGAGTACGACCTTCCCGCCTCATCCGAGGCGTAGAACGGGAGTCCACGCGACAGCCCTACCCTCAACGAGCGAGCGGGGCCGTTGCCCCCGAGCGAAGTAGGGTGGGGTAGTTTACATGTGTGCACTAGTACCTGCACACGTGTACACTAACCTGGAATTACAATCGGATAAGTCTAATATCGCCATTGAAGCCCTGATACCGGCGCTCAGAAGGAGCCGGTCATTCATTCACGGCTTTAGAGGGGCAAAGCCGACATTTACAGAACACATAGGGACACACGAATGTATACAATAAAAAAGTTATATTTTTTGCCCAGATGAAGTAATAACGCGTATAGAAGGGCTAAAACGCGAGATATTAGGTACACAGATCAGTATGAATTATCGTGCCGGGGGAACGCATGGCAAAGTATAAGTGATGCCAGATTCATTCCTGTACTATGCCAGAACGGAACACGAGTGGCTGGCAGAACGGGATCGACCGACGAACATTCATAAAAGGTGCCGGCGCGTCCGGGACAATGCTCCTGGCGGGGTGTAGCAGTGACGGCGGTGACGGCGGTGACGGCGGCGACGGCGGCGACGGTGGCGACGGCGACGGCGGCGGCTCGACGGGCGGCGATAGCATGGATCTGACAGTGGGCGTCATTACGGCGCGAAGCGGCTCCTACTCCTTCCTCGGACAGGGCGAGTACGAGGGCGCCGTCATCGCGAAACAGCACCTCGAAGACGAACTCGACGTCTCGATAGAGATCGTCGAGGAGGACACGGAGACTGACCCGAGTACCGGACTGGAACGCATGAAGCGTCTGGTCAACCGGGAAAGCGTCGATTACGTGCTCGGCGGTGTGTCCTCGTCGGTCGCGATCAAGATGGGCCGGTGGGCCTCGGACAACGGCGTCGCGTACATGGCGGCCGGTTCGCACTCCGACCAGACGACCGGCGACAAGTGCGCGGAGTACATGTTCCGCCCGACGTGTTCGAACTCGATGCTGGCCAACTCGATGGGTCAGTCGCTGGCCGATGCCGAAGACAAGTGGGTGATCATGTTCGCGGATTACACGTGGGGACAGACCGGCGCCGAGGCGGTCGCGAATGGCGTCGCAGAAGCCGGCGGCGAGGTCGTCGACGAGATCCCCACGCCGTGGCCAAACGAGTCCAACGACTACACGCAGTACCTCAACGAAGCAGCCGACACCGATGCCACCGGCCTGGCAGTCGTCATCGCTGGCACGGCACAGCGAATCGTCACGAAGCAGTTCTTCAACGGCGGACACGACGACCAGTTCACGATGGCCGGTCCGCTGTTCGAGGAGGCGGTCTTCTGGGGGCTCGACAAGGAAGTCTCCGCGCAGGCGGGCATCTGGGCGACGCCGTTTGCCAACACCGTCCCTGTGACCGATCTGGGCGATCGCGTCATGGACGAAGTCGTAGACCAGTTCGACTCTTCGCCGTTCTCCCGTCACGCGATGGGTTACACGTCGATGGACCAGCTCGGCCGCGCGGCAGTTCGCGCCGGGAGCGTCTCGGCGTCGGACATCCGCGCGGAACTCGAGGGTCACGAACTCGAGAACCACATCAAGCAAGGCGACCACTACTGGCGCGCCGAGGACCACCAGCTCGTCCAGCCGGTCGACACAGTGGTCGCCAAACCCATCGACGAGATGCAGGACGACCCGTACCAGAGCTGGTTCAACCACAACAGCCGGGTCGCCGGCGACGACGTCGTCCGCGAGGACTCGGGCTGTAGCCTGTAACCCGCCCTTCCTGTACTCAAACTGATGGAGATCACAATCGAGTCATGAGTCAGATAGAACCGTACACGAACGCGTTACAGCGCGATATCCAGGATCGCTCGCCAGCCTCGATCGCACTGTGGGGTGGCTTGGGTGCCGTCGTCCTTGTCGTGCTGTTGCTGTCGCTCGCAGTCGATACCGGGTTGTTCATCGACAACTTCATCGGGGGGCTGGTGTTCGGGATGATCCTCGTGATGATCTCGCTGGGACTTGCGCTCATCCTGGGGCTGATGAACGTCGTCAACTTCGCGCACGGCGCGCTGTTCATGGTCGGTGCCTACGTCGGGTTCCAGGTGGTCGGTGCGATGAGCTTGCCCTTCTGGCTGGCGCTCGCCGTGGCGCCGGTCGCCGTCGGACTTGTCGGTATCGTGATGGAAGTGACTGTCCTCCGGTACGTCTACGACGCCGAGCCAATCGTCGGTCTGCTCGCGACGTTCGGGCTGACGCTGATGGTCGAGGAGGCAGTCCGGTACGTCTGGGGGTCGAGCCCCCTCCAGTTCAGGGTGCCGGCAGTTCTCGATACGAGCGTCTCGCTGGGTGTCACGACAGTGAGCGCCTACCGACTGTTCGTGGTCGGGGTCGCGACCGTCGCTGTGGTAGGCACGTATCTCCTGGTGACACGGACCCACTTCGGGCTCGACGTTCGTGCCGGCGTCCAGGACGCCGAGATGACGGAAGTGCTCGGCGTCAACCTTCCCATCCGCTTTACCGCGATGTTCTTCCTGGGATCGGCACTCGCTGGCCTCGGAGGGATCCTGCGTGGCGGCGAAGTCGGGATGCAACCCGACATGGGGACGTCGTTCATCATAATTGCATTCATCGTGGTGGTCGTCGGCGGCGTCGGGAGCCTGTTCGGGAGCGTCGTCGCGGGCATCCTGATCGGTCTGGCGACCTTTATCGTCCCGACGATGCTCTCGACGCTCGCGGAGGTCACCGGCATCGGTCTCATCCAGATCGACGGTATCGGCGGGCTCGTCCCGTACCTGGTGATGATAGCGATCCTGCTGATCAGGCCACGCGGTCTGTTCGGAACGGAGGGCTTTCTCGAATGAGCGACCAGGCAGGCGGGGACGCGACAGAGCGGACCGACGGCGGCGCGACCGAACGTGCCGATCCCGGCGACGCGGTGACCGGTTTCGGGCGCTTTTTCGACCGCGATTTCTCGCTCTACCGGTATCGCGTGCCCCTCTCGCTCGTTCTGCTGGTCGTCCTGTTACGGCCCGTCGTCTCCCATCCGATGCTGGCCGGGTACGAACAGCTCGCCACGACGATGCTCATCTGGATGCTGTTCGTGGCCGGATTCAACCTGCTGCTCGGATTCACCGGCCTCCTCTCGTTTGGCCACGCGCTGTTTCTCGGGATGGGCATGTACTCCATCGGGATCGGCCTCTCGAAGTTCCAGACGCCGTTCCTGCTGGCCGCGGGCGTCGGCTTCGTCCTCACCGGGCTCGTCGCCTACGCCATCGCGAAGCTCGTCGTCGGCAAAGGCGAGATATACTTCGCCATGCTGACTATCGCCTTCGGACAGGCGGCCTTTTTCATCGTCAACTACAACCCCTTCGGTCTCACGGAGGGGTCGGACGGCATCTCTCAGAACACGCTGCCGCCGTGGATCGAGAGCTTCCGTGGCGCCAAGACAGTCACGTTCCTGCCCGAGATGCTAAACGGCTGGTACGTCCTGGTGGGGGCTGTCGTCCTCGTCGGGGGGATAGTGCTCTGGCAGCTCATCCGCTCGCCATTCGGACGGACGCTCATCGCCATCCGCGAGAACGACAAACTGGCCCGCGCCCTCGGCGTCAACACCACCCGGTACAAGGTGTGGGCGTTCGTCATCAGTGCTCTCTACGCCGCAGTCGCGGGTATGCTGCTGGAGATAAACGACCAGGGCGCCGTCCTCGAAACGTTCCACTGGAGTGTCAGCGGCGACGCGGTCCTGATGTCCGTCCTCGGCGGGATGAGCTACTTCGCCGGGGCCTTCACCGGCGTGTTCGTGTGGCTGTTCTCCGAGGACTTCCTCACCGGGTTCGAGACGCTCCACTTCCCGACCCGGGGGCTGTCACTCGTCACGCTGGAACTCGGTGATCTCCTGGTTCACTACCGCTTCTTCCTCGGGCTGTTGTTCGTGGTCATCATTGTGGTTGCGCCCCGGACTGGCCTCTGGGGCTTTCTCAAGAAGGGAACGATGCGCGTCGCGGCCCGCATTTCGGAGGTGATTCGATGAGCTCCACAGACCAGGCAGTCACGGACGAAGCTGTACTGCGCACCGAAGGACTCACGAGGATGTTCGGTGAGCTAGTCGCGGTTGATGAAGTCGATATCTCGGTGCGAGAGGGCGAACTCCGGTCGGTCATCGGCCCAAACGGGGCCGGGAAGACGACGACGTTCAACTGCATCACTGGCGTGTTACCCCCGTCGGAGGGTTCGGTCTACTTCCACGACGAGGACATCACCGACGTGCCGGAGGAGAGTCGCCCCCATCTCGGGCTCGCTCGCTCCTTCCAGTCGAACCAGCTGTTCGCGGACGAGACGGTTCTGGAGAACGTTCGCATCGCCGTCCAGACTGAAGCAATGGGGACGTTCTCTTTCAAGATCCTCGTCGACGGGCGCGACTACCGCGAGGATCGCGCATACGAACTGCTGGACCTGCTCGGACTCCGGGCAGTCGCGGACACCCAGGCCAAGAACCTCTCCCACGGCGACCAGCGGCGACTCGGGATCGCGATGGCGCTTGCGACCAAACCCGACGTACTGTTGCTCGACGAACCGACCTCGGGAATGAGCCCGTCAGCGACTGCCGAGACGGCACAGCTCATCGAGGACATCCAGGACGACCTCGGCCTGACGCTCGTGCTCATCGAACACGACATGGACGTGGTCCTCTCTATTTCTGACAGGATCACGGTGCTACACCGGGGCGCCGAACTCGCGACCGGATCGCCAGCGGAGATTCAGGACAACGAGGAGGTCCAGGACGCATACCTCGGCGGCCTCAAGGAGGAAATCGACGTATGAGCACCGATCCGACGGAAGCCGAGGGCGACACGGCGACGGTCTCGACAGGTCGATCCGGCGAGCCGTTGCTGGACGTCTCGGGGCTGGAAGCCGGCTACGAGACGGGACAGGTGCTGTTCGGCATCGACTTGGAAGTGATGGAGGGCGAACGCGTCTCCCTGCTTGGCCGTAACGGCGTCGGGAAGACCACCACGATGCGTTCGATTGTCGGGACCGACGTGCCGAACGTCCTGGGCGGCTCGATCACGTTCGAAGGCGACGAACTTGTCGGAAAGCCGGCCTACAAGGTGTCCGGAAAGGGGATCGGCTTCGTGCCCGAAGACCGGCGATGTTTTCCGCAACTGACCGTCGAGGAGAACATCCAGGTCGCGATCAACCACGCGGCAGATCCGAAACCGCTGGAGGAGGTCCTCGACTCCTTCCCGGAGCTGGAGAAGATGCGCACAAAGCGGGCCGCAAACATGAGTGGCGGGGAACAGCAGATGCTCGCAATCGCGCGGGCACTGGCCGCGAGTCCGGACCTGATGTTGCTCGACGAACCCTCCGAGGGACTCGCACCCTTCATCGTCAGACGGATCGAGGAGATCATAGCCGATATCAACGAGGAGGAGGGCATCACGATCCTGTTTGTCGAGCAGAACGCCGCGATGGCCATGGCTGTCGCGGACCGACACTACATTCTCGACGAAGGGCACATCGTCGCCGAGGTTAGCACCGAGGAACTCAGAGAGGACGAGGAACTCCGACAGACGTACCTGGGGGTGTAGTATGATGCTCCTTCGAAGGGTTTTCAGCCCTCCTCGAAACTACGTGTAGTATGCGACTGCATCGCAGGGACATCCAGCAGGATGTCCGTCAACTGGGGGCCATGGTCGGAGACGTGATCTCAGAGCAGACCTCCGAGGAGGCATTCGAGGCCGTCGAGAAGCTGCGAACGACGGCAATCGACTACCGGGACGGAACAGTCGAGAGCCGGGAGCCCCTGGAGCGGGCGCTCGCGGAGGCTGACGACGAACAGCTGCTCGTGGTCGCGCGCGCCTTCACAACCTTCTTCGAGCTCATAAATCTCGCCGAGGAGCGCGAGCGGGTGCGTGCGCTCCGCGAACAGACGCAGGCTGGGGTGCCCGACGACGGGCTCGAGGAGGCTGTCGACGACATCGCCGATCTCGACGAGGAGACAGCTCGGAGAGTCCTGGAAGACGTGCTCATCCAGCCGACGTTCACCGCCCACCCGACCGAGGCGCGACGCAAGACGGTCAAGGCAAAGCTCCGGTCGGTCGCCGACAAGATCGGGACCCTCGACGAACAGCTGCTGACCGACAAGGAGAGACAGCAGGTGCTGCGAGATCTGCGGGCGGAGGTGACGAGCCTCTGGCAGACCGCACAGCTCCGCGACCGACAGCCCGAGCCGACCGACGAGGCGATGAACGTCCAGTGGTACCTCGAGAACGTCCTGTTCGACGTGACCGGAGAGGTCTACGACGAGCTGGGAGACGTTCTGTGCGGGGAGTTCGACGACCTCGAAGCCCCGAAGCTCTTCGAGTTCCGCTCGTGGGCCGGCAGCGACCGTGACGGCAATCCCTACGTCACACCCGAGGTGACCGCACAGACCCTCGAACGCCAGCGCCGGATCGTCCTCGACCGCTACGGTGAGAAGGTCCGGGATCTCATGGAGGTCCTCAGTCACGACGGCGAGCGCATTGACCTGGGAGACCGCATCGAAGCGTCTCTCGCGACGGACCGCGAGTTGCTCCCGGCGGCGGCGAAAAAAGCCGCCGAGCGGTACAGAAACGAGCCCTACCGCCAGAAGCTACACCTGATAGGTGAACGCCTCGACAGGGTCGGTGACCTCCGTCCCGGGGGCTACGAGAGCGCCGGGGAACTGCGGGCCGATCTTGAGGCGCTCGCTGCGGATCTGCGGGCAAACGACGCCGAGCGGACCGCCCAGGCCCACGTCGACCCTCTCGTCCGGCAGGTCACAACCTTCGGGTTCAACCTCGCGAGCCTCGACCTGCGGGACCACCAGGAGAACCACACCGAGACAGTGACAGAGGTGCTGGGCCGGGAGGGGGTCGACTACGCCGCGATGAGCGAGGACGAACGCGTCGAGGTCCTCACCGAAGCGATCCTGGACGAGACGACGTTCGTCGACGTGACTGAGACTGCCGAGCTCTCGGAGACGGCGACACGAGTTCTGGCGCGGTTCGACGCGCTCGCCGGCTGGCAGGCCGAGTACGGGGCTGACGCCATCGACACCTACTGCATCAGCATGTGCGAGGAGCCGAGCCACGTCCTCGAGGTGCTCTTTCTGGCAGACGCCGTCGATGTCGTCGACCTGCCGGGCCACTCCGGGCTGGACATCGTTCCGCTGCTCGAAACGGAGTACGCGCTGTCCGGGGCCCGCCGGATCATGGGGACGCTCTTCGAGAACGAGGCCTACGCGGGGGCGCTGGAGGCCCGGGGGAAGGTCCAGGAGATCATGCTTGGCTACTCCGACTCCAACAAGGAGAACGGCTACCTCGCAGCCCAGTGGTCGCTGTACAGAAACCAGAAGCGCCTGGCGGCGATAACCGACGACTACGGCGTCGACCTGCGGCTGTTTCACGGCCGCGGCGGCTCCATCTCGCGTGGCGGCGGACCCATGAACAATGCTCTGCTTGCCCTGCCAAACGAGACGGTCACCGGCGAGGTGAAGTTCACCGAACAGGGGGAGGCTATCTCCGAGAAGTACGCGAACGAGGTCATCGCGGAACGGGAACTGGAGCAGATGCTGAACGCACAGGTGCGCGCCCGCCACGACGCGCTCGAACGTCCCCGTGAACCGGTCGAGGAGTGCTGGCTCGATGCCATGGAGACGGCTGCGGGGGTCGCCCGCGAGGCGTACCGCGACCTGCTCGGCTCCGAGGGGTTCGTCGCCTACTTCGAGCAGGCCACGCCGATCACCGTCATCGAGAACCTCAACCTCGGCTCCCGGCCCGCATCGCGGACCGGCGAACGGACTGTCGAGGACCTTCGGGCGATCCCCTGGGTGTTCTCCTGGACGCAGGCCCGGTGTATCCTTCCGGGCTGGTACTCACTGGCCTCGGGGTTGGACGCGTACCTCGACACTGACGGGGACGTAGCGACCCTCCAGGAGATGTACGAGGAGTGGCCGTTCTTCCGGACGATGCTCGACAACGCGGCGCTCGCGCTTGCCCGCACGGACATGGAGATCGCCGCCGAGTACGCGGCACTGGCCGACGAGGACCTCCAGGATCGGTTCTTCGAGCCAATCCGGACCGAGTACGATCGCGCCTGCGAACTGGTCTGTGCGATCGCCGGCCGCGAGTCGATCATCGAGGGTGGGTGGCTCGACGAGAGCCTCCAGCGGCGCAACCCCTACGTCGACCCGCTGAACTACGCGCAGGTCCGATTACTCGGGGCCGATGACCTGACGGACACGGAAGAACGGGTCCTCCGCCTGACGGTCAAGGGCATCGCGGCCGGGATGAAAAACACCGGGTGACTTATGCCCGCGCCGTCCGAGGTAGCGACGGATGGCTGTTCCCGACTCTGAGACGCTCGAGGCGTTCGCCACCAGGCTGCTTTCGGAGTTCGACACGCCGGAAAAAGTCGCCCGGAAGGTCGCCGAGTCGCTCGTCGACGCCGACCTCCACGGACACACCTCACACGGCGTGCTCCGGATTCCGACGTACGGGCAGATGGTCGACGACGGCGTCCTCGTCCCGGATGCCACACCGACGCTCGTCCGCGAGAACGGGGGCACAGCAGTCGTCGACGGGAAAGGGGCCTACGGTCAGATCGTCGGCCGCGCAGCCGTCGACATCCTGATCGAAAGGGCCAGCAACCACGGAATCGCGAGCGTGGGGATTCGGAACGGGACCCACCTCGGCCGGGTCGGCGAGTGGGCAGAGCGAATCGCCGGAGAAGGGTTCCTCTTCCTCTCCCTCGTGCACACTTCCGGCGGCGGCCTCGTCGTCGCTCCCGCCGGCTCCGCGACCCGCCGGTTCTCGACGAACCCGATCACGTACGGCGTTCCGACCTTCGACCGCCTGCCCTTCTCTCTCGTTCTCGACATGGCCACCTCGCAGGTCGCACACGGCAAGATCGACGAGTACGAGGCCGACGGCCGGTCGATCCCGGGTGAGTGGGTCGTCACGCCCGAGGGCGACCCGCTGACCGACCCCGAGGAGATGGGCGACTTCCGTGACGGCGAGGACTGGGGCGTGATCCGTCCCCTCGGCGGAACCGTAACTGGACACAAGGGGACCGGGCTCGCGGTGATGGCGGAACTGTTCGCCGGCCTGCTCGGCGGGGGCCCCGTCGCGGGGCAGCGCGATCCGGAGTCCTGGTTCACGAACGGCGCGTTCTTCCTCGCTGTCGATCCGACCCGGTTTGGCGACAGGGATGCGATGGCCCGGAAGGTCGAGGACCTGGTCGCACACTTTCGCGAGGCGGAGTCGCACCCGGACGTGCCGGTCGGCGACGGAGCCTCGGGCGACGATCCGCTGTTGCCCGGCGAGGCCGAGTACCGGACCTACCAGGAGCGAACAGAGGAGGGAATTCCACTCCCGGGGCGGGTCGTCGACAACCTCGTCACTCTGGCCGACGAGTGCGGCGTCGACCACCCGTTCGCCGAGTGATCGATCGTGTCCATGTGAACCGGACACGCACAATCATTATATATATCGCCCGTCAGTATTGGTGTATGCACCCCGCGAACGACGCAGCGACGCTGGGGGCTTGCCAGTCCTGGAGGGACACCACCGACGTGACGGCTGTGGCGAACACACTTTTTCAGTTCTTTACACTCCCGTTCCGGACATTTAGGTAGGGCGTCCCTGCGCGCCAGGGGACGCCGGTTTTCGGACTGACTCTCGGACTCCGTCGCCGGCGGGTCCGCGGGTTCCCGGTCCGACCTCGGAACAGTTTTCGACCAGACCACGGCACACCCGAGACTATGAGCGAACCGGACTCGTATCCACACCCCCCGACTGCTGCACCGGAACCAGACAGCGAACCGATACAGATACTCGATCCCGACGGCGCCGTCCGCCCCTGCGCGGAGGTGCCAGACCTCCCGGACGAGACATTCCGCTCGATGTACGAGGACATGCGCCTCGCCCGGGAGTTCGACCAGCGCGCGATCAGCCTCCAGCGGCGCGGCGACCTCGCGACGTACGCGCCGATGACGGGCCAGGAAGGCTCGCAGGTCGCGACGGCGTACGCACTCGAGGCGTCCGACTGGCTGTTCCCGACCTACCGCGACCACGCTGCCAAGTACGTCCACGGGCAGAGCCTGGAGGCGCTGTTCGAACCCTCGGCGGGCTCGCGGGCGGGCTATGCGATCCCGGACGACGTCAACGTGATGCCGGAGTACATTCCCATCGCGACCCAGATTCCACAGGCCGTGGGGATGGCCTGGGGACACAAGCTGCAGGGTCAGGCCGACAGGGCCGTCCTCTGTCATCTGGGGGACGGCGCGACCTCCGAGGGTGACTTCCACGAGGGGCTGAACTTCGCCGGCGTGTTCGACGTGCCCGCGGTGTTCGTCTGCAACAACAATCAGTGGGCCATCTCGACGCCCACCGGGCGCCAGACTGCAAGCGAGACGCTCGCAGAGAAGGCCCGCGCCTACGGGCTAGAGGGCGTCCGCGTCGACGGGCTCGACCCGCTGGCGGTCTACCAGGTGACCCGCGAGGCCCTCGCCAAGGCGAAGCGGCCGGGCCCGGACGAACTCCGACCGACGCTGATCGAGTCGGTGCAGTACCGCTTCGGGGCACACACCACCGCCGACGATCCGTCGGTCTACCGGGACGAGAGCGAGGTCGAGCAGTGGCGCGAGAAGGATCCGATCGACCGCCTCGAGACGTTCCTCTCCGACCGGGGGATTCTCGACGACGAACGCCGGGCGGACATCGAGTCCCGGGCCGAGGCGCGCGTCGACGCGGCTGTCGAACGCGTCGGCCAGCCGGAGCCGAGCCCGGACCGGATATTCGAGCACGTCTACGAGTCGACGCCAGAGCGGTTACAGGAGCAGCAAGCGGAGCTGCAGTCCCTCCGGGCGAAGTACGGCGACGACGCGTTCGCGGAGGTCCTCGAATGAGCGCGGCCGGAGCGACGGCGGAGGAGTCCGCCACCGATCGGCTCACGCTCGTCGAGGCCGTCTGCGAGGGGCTCCACGAGGAGATGGCGCGTGACGACGAGGTGCTCGTCCTCGGCGAGGACGTCGGCGAGAACGGCGGCGTGTTCCGTGCGACCGACGGGCTCTACGAGGAGTTCGGCGCCGACCGCGTCGTGGACACACCACTCGCGGAATCGGGCATCGTCGGCTCGGCAATCGGCCTGGCGCTGTCGGGGCTTCGACCGGTCGCCGAGATGCAGTTCATGGGCTTCATGTATCCAGCGTTCGACCAGTTGATCAGCCACGCTGCCCGGCTCCGCAGCCGCAGCCGGGGCCAGTACTCGGTCCCGCTGGTCGTCCGGGCGCCCTACGGTGGCGGCATCAGCGCGCCGGAACACCACTCCGAATCGAAGGAGGCCGTCTTCGTCCACGAACCCGGTCTGAAGGTGGTCACGCCGAGCACGCCCGAAGACGCCAAGGGGCTGCTGGCCGGCGCCATCCGGGATCCCGACCCCGTGCTCTTCCTCGAACCGAAGCTCATCTACCGGGCGTTCCGCGGGGACGTGCCACGTGGCTCCTACGAGACCCCGCTGGGGGAGGCAGCCGTCCGCAGGGAGGGCAGCGACGTCTCGCTTTTCACGTGGGGTGCGATGACCCGGCCGTCGCTGGTCGCTGCCGACAACCTCGCCGACGAACACGGGGTCGACGTCGAGGTGGTCGATCTCCGGACCCTGTCGCCGCTGGACCGCGAGTCGATCACCGACTCCTTCCGGGAGACCGGTCGCGCAGTTGTCGTCCACGAGGGGCCGAAGACGGGCGGGCTCGGTGCCGAGGTGGCCGCGACTCTCCAGGAGGAAGCGCTGTTCTACCAGGAGGCCCCGGTCAGGCGAATCGCGGGATTCGACGCGCCGATGCCGCTGCACGCCCTCGAGGACTACTATCTCCCACAGGCCGTGCGGATCCAGGAGGGAATTCTGGAGACGGTGGCGTTCTGATACGCTCGGGTGTGGCCCCTCTCATACTAACGGCTATAAGCCCATGAGCAATGTCGACCCTCCGTGGGGTCGACGATGCTCACGAAGTTATAGCCGTCAGTATCAGAGTTCCCGGCGCGTCTCGGGGTTGTCGAGGTCCCACAGCACCTCCGGGAGAAAGGCGTCGAGGTGGTCGACGACGCGGCGCTCGGAGACGTTCAGCCCGTCGCAGTGATCGTGTGCCTCCTCGCGGACGGCGACGTGGATGTCCCCGCCCTCGCGGGCAGTCAGGTCACCGTCCTCGACGCTGACTGCGAGCGGAAACACCGAGCACCGCGCCGGCTTCCAGTCGTGTTCGGCGTGCAGGGCACACAGACCGTCGTCACGGAGGAAAAAGCAGGCCTGCCCGTCCACGTCGACGTTCTCCTCGCGATACTTTGGCTCGCGGGTGACGAAATCCTGGCCGCGAACCTCGGTGGTCGCCTCCGAGAGCGAGGCACACTCGGCGAGTTCGAGGAAGTCCGGCTCGTAGAGCATGACGCCGTGGTGACAGCACCACGTGCAGTCGTCGACGCACTCGAAGGTGAGTTGGGGGTCGAAGTCCACCACGACATCCTTCCCCGGGTGGACCTCGACACAGCCCTTTCTCTCGGTGTCGATGGGCACACGCCCCAGTTGGACATCGAGCGAGAAAAGTCCCCCGTCCGGGTCAGGAGATACGCCGTCCAACGTGTCTCCGACGTAGTTTTCGGGAAATCTATCAGATTGGCAGAGGCTGCCTTGCCTGGGCTCAAGAACTATTACACTCCCCTAAGTGCAAGCTGATATGACAAAATACGTCGGGCTCGACTGGGCTTCAAAGGGCTGGTTTGGTGTCATTCTGGAAGATAGCGGTGACTGGACGACCGACCTGTTCCCGTCGATATGGAGCCTCTGGAAATATCACAGCGACGCGTCGCGTATTCTCATTGACATTCCAATCGGCCTCCCGAAAGATGCGAAACGCGCCTGTGATGTGAAGGCAAAGGAGATGCTGAATCACCGACGGAGGAGCGTTTTCTATACCCCAATTCGGAACGCGATCTACGAGCAAAATCTCGACGAAGCGAAGACAACAAATGAAACTGAAGCAGACTTCAGCATTCAGAATCAAGCGTGGAGTGTCGTGCCGCGAATTCGCGAGGTTGACGAGTTTCTCGATATGTACCCGAGCGCTCGTGATCGAGTCTTCGAAACGCACTCTGAAGTCTGTTTTTGCGCCCTCAATGGACGGAATGCACTGACAGAATCCAAGAAGTCCGAAGAGGGGATCCGTCGCCGGAAAGCTCTCCTTGCCGATGAACACCCTGACGCGATGCCCATCTACGAACGTTCTGCCGACCGATATCTGACGCCTGGCTATGCCCCGATGGTGAGTGGCGCGGATGATATTCTCGATGGGCTAGTCGCAGCAGTAACGGCTCAGCGCGAACCAACGGAGTGTTTGACACTCCCTGATGCCCCGCCAACTGATGAACGCGGATTACCGATGCAAATTATGTACCCATCCGAGACTGAACAAACACGGCTATCGACCCTAGAATCGTACGACTGATCACCGCTTGCCTCTCATACTGACGGCTATACCGTCGTGAGCAATGTCGCCCGCGGGGGGTCGGCATTGGCAGGCGGGAAGAGAATCCCCCGTCCTCAAAGAGCGAACCGAAGGTGAGCGAGTA
>JAZKRS010000061.1:0-16978 GCA_036626435.1 Haloarculaceae archaeon
CCACTTGACCCCGGAGCAGTTCACGATCCACATTCCGACGCCACCAGCCACGACGGCCCGGCGGCCGGATAGCCGGTCACAGGACGCCAGACCGGGGCGCTTTTTGTATTCCCCCCTCAAGTGGGGGTGTGCTCTCGGTCGAACTTCACGCCCACTCGTCACTCTCCTACGACGGCCGGGATCCGGTCGACCGCCTGCTCGAACAGGCCGCCGCCGTCGGCCTGGACGGGCTCGCGGTCACCGACCACGACGAGATCGATGCCAGCCTCGACGCGGTCGAGCTGGCCCCCGAGTACGGCCTCGTCGGCATCCCGGGGATGGAGGTGACGAGCGAGGCGGGACACGTCCTCGCACTCGGTGTGGAGGAACTCGTCCCGGAGGGGCTTTCGTTTCAGACGACCATCGACCGGATTCACGACCTGGGCGGCATCGCGGTCGTCCCACACCCCTTCCAGAAATCTCGCAGCGGCGTCCTCGCGAACATCTCCAGCGAGGAACTGACGGCCGCGGACGCGATCGAAATCTTCAATTCCCGGCTGTTGACCGGCCGCGCGAACCGCCGGGCAGAACGGTTTGCGCTCCAGCACAACATCCCCGTCACCGCCGGCAGCGACGCACACATCTGTGAGATGGTCGGCCGCGGGGTCACCAACGTCGACACCGACGAGCGTGCCGCCGCGGCGGTCCTCGACGCCATCCGGGCGGGGCGTACCTCCGTCGAGGGGCGGCGCACGCCCTGGCACATCAGCTTCCGGCAGGCCGCCGGCGGGGTGAAACGGCGCGTCACGACCCGCGTCCAGCAGCTGCTGGACCGTGGCGTCGATCGCCGCTGACTGGCAGGATGCCCGCCCAGCCCGGAACCGACGTCGCCGGTGCCGACCCCGTGCTGGTCCGCGACGCCCTCGTACGGGGCGATCCACTCCCCGGGACGGGGGGCTTTGCGGGGGTCCTCGACGGACGTCTGGTCCGGGACGTCCTCGGCCGGCGACCCCTGTTCTCCGAGGCCGACGAGCCGGCGACCTGGAGTCACGACCCCGCCGACCTCGCCGACCCAGAGCGGGTCCCGGCCGGTCACGTCCGGACAGCGGGTGGCGACGAGCGCGTCTGGTCGCTGCCCGACCCGGAACCGGTGGCCGACGAACGCGACGCTGTGGCGAGGCTCCGAACCGCGCTCGACGGGACGCTCGGGGGCGTCGATTCGGCGGATCTCGCTGTCGCCTTCTCGGGGGGCGTCGACTCGGCGCTGCTCGCAACACGCCTCGACGCCCCGCTGTACGCCGTCGGGTTCCCGGGCAGCCACGACCTGGCGGCGGCACGCTCGGGGGCGCGTGCGCTCGGGGACGAGGTCCGGACGGTCGAACTCGACCACGGGGCGCTTGAGGCCGCCCTCCCGCGCGTCGCCCGCGCAACAGGCCGGACCAACGCGATGGACGTCGCCATCGCGCTGGCGCTGTTTCTGGTCGCCGACGCGGCCGCAGCCGACGGCTACGGCCGCCTGGCAGTGGGGCAGGGCGCGGACGAACTGTTCGGCGGCTACGCCAAGGTCGCACGCGCCCCAGATGATCCCCGGGTCGAGGCCGACACCGTCCGCGGCGCCCGCCGGGAGGTCGTCGGGACGCTGCCCGACCAGCTCGAACGCGACACGCTGGCGCTCCGGGAGGGGGGCGTCGAGCCCGTGACGCCGCTCCTGGACGACCGCGTCGTCTCCCGGGCGCTTGCGCTGCCGGGCGGGTTGCTCGTCTCCGGGCGGGGCGAGCGCAAGTGGGCACTCCGGCTTGCTGCCCGCGCGTGGCTGCCCGACCGGCTCGCATTCCGGGAGAAGAAGGCCGTCCAGTACGGCAGCCTCGTCTCGCGGGAACTCGACCGGCTCGCCAGGCAGGCCGGCTACAAGCGCCGGATGGACGACCACGTCACGCGATACGTCCGGTCGCTCGTCGGCTGATACCTTCAGGGGATGTCGTCCCGTTCGCGGGCCCACAGCCCGAGGTAGACGGCGACGGCGACGACGGCGCCGAGGACAGCGAGCAGTTCGGGCCCGATGGCCCCCCGCAGCCCGCCGAGGTTCACGTACCCGACGAACAGGGCGGCGAGAACCGTGTACCCGAATCCGGCGACGGCGATCGTCACTCGCTGTGCCGCTGTGCCCGCGAACCGGTACTCCGCGAAGACGGCGACGAAGGCGACGATCCCGGCGAGCAGGCCGACCGGGAGCCCGACGATGGCCGAGAACTCGAAGGGGAGGAGTTCGATGACCGCGACGGCGACGAGGAGAAAGGCCGTGACGGCCACGCCCGCGGCCGCGATAGCTGCCCGAAGGTGCATACGTGACGACGACTCGCCGGCGACAAAATCCTGTCGGGACCGGCCTTTAGGTGAATCGCCCTCCAACGGGGAGTATGGCGACTGTCCGGCGTCTCGTCGTGGACGTACTCAAGCCGCACGATCCACCGCTCGTCGAGTTCACCCGGCAGGTCTCCGAGGTGGACTGTGTGGGGGGTGTCACGGCCACGCTCATCGAACTCGACCAGGAAGTCCAGAACGTCAAGCTCACCTTCGAGGGCGAGAGCCTCGACCCCGAGACAATCGAGGAGCGCATCGAGGAACTCGGTGCCACAGTCCACTCCGTCGACCAAGTCGCCTGTGGCGAGTACGCCGTCGAGGACCGGCCCACACTCCAGGACAGGTAACTGTGGCGTCGATACGCGGGCTGTTCCGGCGGCTGCTCGGGAAGGAGGACGTCCTCGCGATCTCGCGGCGGTACTTCATCTCGAACGGGTTCGACGGGACGCTGACGAGTATCGGCGTCATCGTCGGGGCCGTCCTCTCGGGCGTACCTGACGGGCTGACTGTCATCAAGATCGGCCTGGGGGCCGCAATCGGGCTGGGGACGTCTGCGGTCTGGAGCGTCTGGGAGATCGAACGCGCCGAGACGCTGGCGGAGATACAGCGCATCGAGCGGGCGATGCTCACCGACCTCGACGACACGCGAATCGACCGCGAACAGCGCGGGACCCGCCTCGTCCACGCGACGATGAGCGGGCTCGGCCCCGTCACCGGCATCCTCATCACGCTCGTCCCCTTCGCCTTCGAGGGCGTCGTCTTCACGATGGGCGAGGCGGCGGTCCTCGCGGTCGCGCTCGGAGTCGGCGTGCTCGCGGTCTTCGGCGCGTACATGAGCTCGATCTCGGGCCAGCGGTGGTACGTGGCCGCCGTCCGAATGGGACTCGCCGGATTAATCGTCGCCGCGATCAACGTCGTCCTGCCGGGATAACGCGACCACAGTCATTCGGCGAACGTCTGGACGGTGTCGCTGGATGGGGATTCGGCTTGCCGGTCGGCGACAGTCCCGCGCTTGACCAGCCAGCCGACCGCGACGACGAGGGGCGCTCCGGCGGCGAGCGTTCCGGCCAGCACCCCCCAGTCGGCCAGAGAGAGGGGGACAGTCCCGAAGTACTCCCGGAGCGGCGTGTACAGGACCGCGAGCTGGAGGGCGAGCGAGACGACGACAGCGACGGCTCGCCCGCGCGTGACGCTTGTCCCCTTGTAGAGGACGTTCGATCGCTCGGCCAGCGGCGTCCCTTCCGACGTCGTTCCGGTCTCTTTCTCGACGGGGACGCTCTCGCCGGTCAGCGCCGCCTCGTCGACTTCGAGGGCCCTCGCCTCGACGATCCGGCAGTCGGCGGGCACGACGTCGCCCTGCTCGAGGACGACGACGTCGCCAGGAACGAGTCTCGTCACGTCGACTACCCGTTTCTCTCCCGCCCGGCGGACGGTCGCGTCGGGCCGCGTCAGTTCGCGCAGCGCATCGAGGCTCTGCTCGGCACGGTACTCCTGGACAAACCCGAAGACGCCGTTGGCCAGCAGGATGACGGCGATGAGCGTCGCGTCGACGAGGTGGCCGATCGCGACGGAGATGGCCACGGCGGCGAGTAACACCCAAATGAGCGCACTGGAAAACTGCGCGAGGAAGATGCGGAGCGGCCCACGCCCGTGCCCGGTCGTGATCTCGTTGGGGCCCCACTCCGCTCTCCGCTCGCGGGCCTGTTCGTCGGTCAGACCCTCAGTCGCCGTGTCGAGTTCGTCGTAGACCGACTCGATCGTCTCGGTGTGCCAGCCCATCCGGCGGGTGTCAGTCGCCGGGCTGTGCCTCTGCCCGCCGGTCATCGTCTGTGGTCAAACGAGGGCGTGCCTAATAAACGCCATCCGGCTGGCTCCCCCCGATCGGAGACACCAGGGCTGTCCGTCGACGAACTCCGCCAGGACCATCACCCGCCTCGGACCGGATTCCGGCCCGTGGTTTTTATTATCGCGTCGACCAACAACACACAGGAGCATCTCGTGAAAAAATAGTATGTCGCGCAATGTAAGCACGGACGACAGCCGACGAGTTCCACGGCGGACGGTCCTCCGGGGCGCTGGCGTGGCAGCGGCGGCGGCGCTGGCCGGCTGTGGTGACGGCGGCGACGACGGCGACGGCAGCGTGAGTCTCGATCCGGTCCGGGAACGCGCCGAGGTCGCCCTCGACGAAATCAAGGAGGGCGGGACGCTCAACTTCGGATTGGGAGCGGGCATCGACTCCTTCGACCCGGCCTACAGCACCAGCGCGCCAGCCGGGAACGCACAGGGGCTCGTCTACGAGAGCCTCGTCACGACCGACGCCACCGGGACGGTCTACCCCTGGCTCGCGCGGACCTGGGAGCGCATGGAGGTCAAGGACATCGACCGGAGCGCGTACGAGGAGTACATGGTGGCGGCGGAGACCGGCGAGAACGGCAACCTGATCGCCGACGACCAGATCATCATCCGGGACCAGGAGGCCGGCGAGGTCCTGACCGTCAACGAGGCACCCGAGGCCGTCGCCGACGGCACCTTCGGGATGCGCTACCGGGCACAGCTCCACGAGGGCGTCACCTTCCACAACGGCGAGGAGATGACCGCCGAGAACGTCGCCCGATCGTACCGCGTCCGGGAGAACTCCGACCTCTCGGCACAGACCTTCGACTCGTTCCTGTACGCGGAGACCGTCGACGAGTACACGGTCGACATCTACGCCCAGGTGCCCGACGCGGAGGCCGAGAACCAGCTTCCGATGGAGGTCTACCCGACCGAACACATCGAGGAGTACCCCGACACGGGCGCAGACCCGCGCAACGACCTGACGCCGATTGGCACCGGCCCCTTCGAGTTTGCCGAGTACAGCACCGAGGAGTTCGCACGCTTTAGGACCTTCGACGACTACTGGCTCGACAACCTCGGACTGGACGCCCTGGAGTGGTGGGACGGGCCTGCGGAGTTTCCGACCAGCCCCGTCGTCGACGAGGTGAACATCTCGATCGTCACCGACGACGCGACGCGTGCGGCCGCGCTGAACAACGGCGAGATCGACCTGACCTACGGGCTGGCGACAGGCACCTACGCCAACTACCGCGAGGCCGACGAGTTCAGGCTGAGCGTGACCAACGCCGGCGCCTACAACTTCCTGCAGTTTCCGGTGACCGTCGAGCCGTGGGACGACGAGCGGATTCGCCGCAGCGTGAATCAGCTCATCCCGCGCGCCCAGGTCGCCGAGAACGTCTACAGCGGCTACCGGGTCCCGGCGTACGTCCCGCTGCCCGAACTCGCCGCCCAAGAGGGGACCGCCGACTACGAGTCTCTCCTCGAGGAGTTGCGTCCACAGACCGAACAGGACGTCGAGGCCGCGACCGATCTCCTGGCCGAGGCTGTCGACGATCTCGGGATCGAGACGCCGATCGAGGCCACCATCGAGACGAACACCTCCGACGACCGCGTCAGGGAGGCCGAGCTCGTCGCACAGGTGCTGAGCGACACCGAGTACTTCGAGGTCGCCGTCGAAACCTTCGACTTCACGACCCTCGTCCAGCGCATCCAGGGGCCGGAGTACTACACGCGGGGCAACATCGTCCTCATCGGGCTGTCGGGGACCTTCAACCCCGGGAGCTTCTACGACGCCGTCAACTCCATCGACAACTTCCGCCAGTGCTGTAACTTCAACCGGGTCGACACGCCGGAACTCGACGAGATGGCGACCGAGGCGCGGTTCTCGGTCGATGCAGTCGAGGACCCCGAGTTTCGCGGCGAGAGGTACGACGAAATCTGGCGGGGGCTAATCGAGCAGTCGCCGAATATCTACACCGTCTTTGGGACGAACGTCTCCGCGCTGAGTTCCGACCTCGTGGGGCACAACACCTACCCCTTCTCCTCGAGCGTCCTGACCTACGGTCTGCATGCGCCAGTCGACGAACAGGTCGCCTACCTCGACCGGGGTGAGTAGCACGTGGGGCTCAGGCGGTTCGTCGCAGTCCGGGTCGCCGCCACGATACCCATCCTCTTTGGCGTCTCCGTGCTGACGTTCGCGCTCGTCCACCTCACACCGGGCGACCCGATCGATCAGCTGGTCGCGCTGAACCCCGACGTCACCGCCGCGGAGGAAGCCGCGATGCGCGAGCGCTACGGCCTGGGCGGGCCAGTCTGGGAGCAGTACCTCACGTGGATCGGCAACCTCCTCCAGGGCGATTTCGGCACCGTCGTCGGCCTCGATCAGGACGTGTTACCCTACATCCTCGCGCGACTGCCCGAGACGATCGCGCTGGGCGTCTTCGGGTGGGCCTTCGCACTCCTCATCGCGATCCCGACCGGTATCTACGCCGCCGTCAACAAGGACACGCTGGCCGACGACGCGAGCCGGGTGTTCGCGCTGTCTGGCATCTCGATCCCGAACTTCTGGCTCGGGCTGATGCTCATCCTCGTCTTCGCGCTCTGGCTTGATCTGTGGCCGGTACTGGCCCCACAGACGTCGCTGCTCTCGCCGGAGATGCTGTGGTATCTCATTCTCCCGGGGCTCACCATCGGGACGGCATCGTCAGCGGTGCTGATGCGAGTTATGCGTTCGTCGATGGCCGAGGAGCTGAACAGGGAGTACGTCACCGCCGCGCGTGCGAAAGGGTTGCCCGAGCGGACGGTCGTGCTGAAACACGTCCTCCGGAACTCGCTGATATCGGTGACGACGATCGCCGCCTTCCTGACCTCGAGTATCTTCGCCGGCGCGGTCGTCGTCGAGCAGGTCTTCGCCTGGCCCGGCCTGGGGCGGGCCTTCCTGTCGGCGATCGTGAACCGCGAGGTCGATCTCATCATGGCGATCACGCTGTTTACCGGCGTCACGATCATCCTCGCGAACCTGCTCGCCGACGTCGTCTACGCGATCCTCGATCCACGAATCAGGTACGACTGACAATGACAGGGACACGAAAGCCACGGGAGGGGAGCTGACAGATGGCAACACGACGCGGACGGATACGGATTACCGGCTTCGAGACTGACCGCGTGGAGGCGCGCGACCCCGTCTCGGAGTGGACCGGCGAGCGGGAAACCGAAAGCGAGAGCAGGTGGAAGCGTGCGCTCCGTGACTTCCGGGCGAACCGCAGCGCGATGGTCGGGCTCGCGGTCGTGGTCGCGCTGGCGCTGCTCGCGGCTTTCGCTCGGCCGATCGAGATCGCCGGGGTCACGATCCAGCCAATCGCGCTCGCGCCCTACGAACCCGATGCCATCCTGTACGCCCGGGGGCTCGATGTCGGAACCTACGACCCGCCGTCGCTGGCTCATCCCTTCGGCACCGATGGGTCGGCCCGCGATCTGTTCTCGCGGGTGTTGTTCGGCGGTCGGTTCAGCCTCTCGATTGGTTTCATCGTGGTGATCGTCACCGCATCCATCGGCCTCGTCTACGGCGCAATCTCGGGCTACTACGGCGGCTGGGTCGACGAGGTCATGATGCGGGCCGTCGACCTCATCTTCGCGTTCCCGGCGCTCGTGCTCGCGCTCATCATCATCGCGGTGCTGGGCAAGGGCTACTGGGAGCTGGTACTCGCATTCACCCTCTTTGGCTGGGCCGGCTACGCGCGATTGATACGCGGTGAGATACTCAAGGTCAAGGAAAACGAGTACGTGACAGCGGCCAAGGCGCTGGGAGCCAGGGATCGGACGGTCATCTTCAGACACGTCGTCCCGAACGCGGTGGCGCCGCTGATCGTTCAGGCGTCGCTGTCGATCGGCACCGTTGTCATCGGCGTCGCAGCGCTCGGGTTCCTGGGGCTGGGGATGCCGCCCAGTTCCGCCGAGTGGGGGACGATGCTCGACGCGACCCGGGAGACCATCGTCCAGGGCCCCGGTGGCGCCATCCCCTGGTGGGCGACGGTGTTCCCCGGCGGTGCGATCTTCCTGTTCGTGATGTCGATGAACCTCATCGGCGACGGCATCAACGACGCGCTCGACGCCCAGGAGCAGGGCACCGTCGCCCAGCAGGGGGGCGGCGGCTGAATGGCACTGCTCGAAGTCGAGGACCTGACCGTCAACTTCTACACCGAGGAGGGGGTCGTGACCGCCGTCGACGGCCTGACCTACAGCGTCGAGGCGGGCGAGACGTTCGGCGTCGTCGGCGAGAGCGGCGCCGGCAAGAGCGTCAGCGCTCTCTCGGTGATGGGGCTCGTCGAGGAGCCCGGCCGGATCGAGAGCGGGACGGTCCGGTTCAAGGGCAAGGATCTCCTCGCAATGGACGACCGGGAGATCCGTGACGTCCGGGGCAAGGAGATTGCGATGATCTTCCAGGACGCGGGGACCGCGCTCAACCCCGTCTACACCGTCGGCGAGCAGATCGCCGAGACGATCCGCCACCACCTCGACTACGACGAGGCGGCGGCCCGCGAACGGGCGATCGGCCTGCTCGACGAGGTCGGCATCCCCGACGCGGCAACGCGGTACTCGGACTACCCACACGAGTTCTCGGGCGGGATGCAACAGCGGGTCGTCATCGCGATGGCGCTGTCCTGTGACCCGGAGCTGCTGATCGCCGACGAACCCACCACCGCCCTGGACGTGACAACAGAGGCGAAGATCCTCGAACAGATCCAGGACCTCGCCGCGGACTTTGACACCGCAGTCGAGCTCATCACCCACGACCTCGGCGTCATCGCGGAGGTCTGTGACCGCGTGATGGTGATGTACGCCGGCGAGCCGGTCGAGAAGGCGACTGCCGAGGAGCTGTACTACGACCCCCAGCACCCCTACACCGTCGGGCTGATGAGCTCGATCCCGCGGCTTGGCGAGCGCCGCCAGGAGCTCGAGGCGATCCCCGGGGTCATGCCCGACCTCGTGAACGTCCCCTCTGGCTGTCGGTTCCACCCGCGGTGCCCCTGGGCAGAGGAAGAATGTGCGCGCACACGGCCGACGCTGGTCGACCCCGGGACCGGACAGCCGGCGGACAGCGACGGTCGCGGGGCGGCCTGTCTGGCCCACACCGGCGACCTCGACGGCGACCTCGACTACAGTGTCGAGGTGCGCGAGGCTGCACCCGAGTCGACTGTCGGAACCTGGGAGACGACGACCCCCTCGCGGGAGGAGCCGGTCCTCCGCGTGGAGAGCCTCACGAAGTACTTCGACGCGGGCAGCGGCGTCGTCGACAGCCTGCTCGGCCGCGGCGGGGAGGTCAGGGCCGTCGACGGGGTCGACCTCGAACTCTACGCGGGGGAGACGCTGGGCGTCGTCGGGGAGAGCGGCTGCGGGAAGACGACGCTCGCGCGGGCGATGCTCAGACTCGTCGAGCCGACCGGCGGGTCGGTCTACTACGATGGTGAAGATCTGACCGCAGCCTCCGGGAGCCGGCTCCGGTCGCTCCGGAAGGAGATCCAGTACATCTTCCAGGACCCCTTCGGCAGCCTGAACCCCCGCCAGACAGTCGGCGACATCGTCGGGGAGCCCCTGGACATTCACGACCTCGCCAGCGGGGCCGAGCGCCGGGAACGCGTCGACGAACTGCTGGAGACGGTGGGGCTGAACGCCAGCCACGCAGGGCGATACCCCCACGAGTTCTCCGGCGGGCAGCGCCAGCGCATCGGCATCGCCCGGGCACTTGCCGTCGACCCCGAGGTCATCGTGTGTGACGAGCCCGTCTCCGCGCTCGACGTCAGCGTGCAGGCCCAGATACTCAACCTCCTCTCGGACCTCCAGGCGGAGTTTGGGCTCTCTTACATCCTCATCGCGCACGACCTGAGCGTCGTCGAGCACCTCTCGGACCGCATCGCCGTGATGTACCTCGGCGAGTTCGTCGAGACGGGGACGACCGAGGAAGTGTTCACCCCGCCCTTCCATCCCTACACCGACGCCCTGCTGTCGGCGGTGCCCGAACCCGACCCGCGCTGGGAGGGCGACCGCGTGTTGCTGTCGGGAGAGGTGCCGTCGCCGATGGATCCACCCAGCGGCTGCCGGTTCCACACCCGGTGTCCCAACGTGATCCAGCCCGAGGAGTACGACCTCGAACAGTCGACCTGGCGGGCGCTCATGGACCTCAAGGGGCGGCTCGCGGACGCAGACTCGCTTTCAGGGGTCGTCACCGCGACCGAAGAGGGCCGGGTAGGGGAGGCGACCGACCTCTCACGGGCCGAACTCGACGGCCGCCTCCGCGCGGAGTTCGGCCTGCCCGACCGACTTTCGGATCCCGACGCCGAGACTGCCCTCTCCGCGGCCGTCGACCGGTTGTACGAGGAGGGCGTCGCGGGCGCCCGGGAAACCGTTGCCGAGGCCTTCGTCTCCCCCTGTGAGCGGACCACACCGGAGCAGGTCAGAACCGGCGGGACGCACGACATCGCGTGTCTGCGCTACGAGGAAGGGTATCCCGACCGGCGGCCCCGGCCCACTCGACTGGGAGAAAAGACAGAGGGCAGTGGGGCGGGCGCCGACGCGGACCGCTGATCCGGGGCCGAGGTGTCAGTCGCCGATAGCGACGTTCCCGTCGGCGTCGAGGGTGACCTCGTGGCTCTCGACGGGGAAGGTCAGTTCGCCGTCGTCGCTGTCGAGAACGTCGCGCACCGCTTCGATGTCGACGTACGCCTCGATGTCCTCCAGGTCGACGGCGTCGAGATTCGTCTCCTCGGTCACCGCCTCGGTGATGACGGTCCTCGCGGGTGTCGGAGTCTCCCACTCGTCGCCCTGACTGTCGTCCGTGATGATGTAGACTTCGCCGCCCTCCGAACTCATACATGCGGCAGTACTCGAAGGACGCGTATAGTATCCGCGAGCGATTTCAGTCTCTGAAAGAGCCTCCGGCTGCCAGTGTGGTATCGAAGACGAGACGGGATGTCTCGGTGGTGGCCGGTTGGAGACGGATTCTCCGGGTGTGACGGTGTCAGAGGCACGATCCGGGTTGCTCTCCCCCCAACGCGGCGCCCGGGAGATTTGACGGCTCACCACATATATTTGGTGGTTGTATATTCAAGGGATATTAAATTGAATGTGGAATACTCGTCGGTTCCTCTGTCAGTGTCATGGAGAACAAGGTCCTCTCTGGAGGCGCACCCCTCTACGGTCGCCGGACAGCGACGATCGATCTCAAACCCCTCTCGATTACTGACGCACGCCGCTTCTTTCCGGACTACGACCCCGAAACCACAGTGAAAACGTGGGCAATCTATGGCGGAACACCGTACTATCTCCAGACAATCGACGCCACCCAATCCTTGGGGACGAACGTTCAGCAGTCACTTCTCTCAGAACGTGGGCTTCTGTACTCGGAGCCTGAGTTCCTGCTCCGAACCGAGCTCCGCCAGCCAAACACGCACCTCCAGAAACTCCGCCGACTGCGTCTCGTTGAGCGACACATCCCTGTCACGGCATCCCCAACGGCATCGAAACGAGGACGGTATCGCATCGCTGCGCCGTTGTTCCGGTTCTGGTTCCGGTTCGCCTACGGAAATCAGGACCAGCTTCGCATCCTCGGTGACGACGCGTACGAGGAATTCGTTGCCCCGGAACTCGCCGACTACGTGAGCCCCATATTCGAACGATTGTGTCAGCAGGCACTCCCACGCCTTGTCGACCGACAATTCCGGGATATCGGCCAGTGGTGGTTCAAACAGCACGAACTCGACGTCCTCGGTCTCACTGACGAAGGACTCGTCGCCGGCGAATGCAAATTCACCTCATCGCCCGTAAGCGAAGGAGTGCTCTCTGACCTGGAACGAACGACAGCCGGAGTACAGTGGTCAGAGACGCCCGCGAACGCAGAACCTCTCTACGTACTGTTCAGTCGATCTGGATACACTGACGATCTTACCGACGTCGCAGACTCCAGAGACGATGTCCTCCTCTTCGATCTGACCGACCTCGTCGACCAACACGAGTAATACTGACGGCTATAACTTCGTGAGCATATTCGACCCCCCCGGGGGTCGAAATCGCTCATGGGCTTATATACACCCGGTCACGGTCCACTCAACGCTGTCGTGGACAGACTGGGCGTTTGCGGGCATATCAAACCCGTTCCTGCCGACCGAATCTTGAACGAATCGTGACCGGGTGTATAGCCGTTAGTATAAGCAGACTTGGGAAGTCCACAGGGGAATATGCTCCCACACCCGCATCAAACAACTTGAGAGGGCAACCACCGACCAGCTGAAGAACGAAACTACCTGATTTCATCACTCCTGATCTTCGATATCAATCTCCCACCGTCTCGGTGAGCTGAGCGCTACACCAGCGACTACCTCTCGAAGATCCGGCTCAGAGTGCCATGTGCGGCAGCGGCTTGCCTCTTCGAATCGGCGGAACATGGCAAGATGAACCCAACTGTAGGACGGCTCAGCTTCGTTTCTGTCGGCAAGTTCCTTCTCGAGGAACTCTGTGAGTTCATGCTCGGTGAGCTCGATTCCAGTATCCCGCGCCGTTGCGATGAGACCGCGGAGTTCCCTTTTCTTCTGGCTATCATCCAAATCGTCTGCAAAGGCAATGTGCCGAGCCACTTCCAGAACCTCGTCTTTCCCATCGAATTCGTTCTGCCCGACCCCATAGTAGTCCCGTGGAAGAATCACCGTCTGTAAGAAACAGTGATCTTGGCGGAGGAGCCCGAGTTCGACAGCTTCGCCACCGGAGTCCTTCTCGTAGATGGCGACATTTAGATCGGCAAATTCAGTTAGCAGGTGGAATTTGAGTTCGAACTCTAACGGGTCAGTACGTCGTTGGCCGATCGTGAGGCCGAGTGGTGGCGTGTCACCGAGCACGACGGCAGTGGCCGTTGTCGGTTTGGCGAGTTCGTATTGCGCGATCCTGAGAGAGCGATGGTAGTTTCGGCGGTAACTGCCAAACACGACATACGAGGTGTAGCCAGCTGCTTGCAGTTGTGGTAACTCCTCGTTCACCCACGTTCGGATAGCTGTATAATCCTCGCTTGGCAGTGTGACTCCAGAAAGGGTGCGCTGAAGGGCCGTATGCACTCGTCGACGATGTTCCTCATCTCCTGTTCCCATCGCTATCGGAGCGATAGACAACGTCGGCTATTGAACGTTTCGACCACATTGGTTATAATCGAGATAACCGTCACGGTCTGTCCGAAACATTTACCGCGAACGCTCCAGTAGTATCTCTCACGATGAGTAGTCCGCACACCCCGTCGGATCAGACGACTGCTGACAGGGGCCACTCCATCGAACAAGTCTTCGATGTGGACGAGGAAGCACCCTACGAAACACAGCGGACAGTGCAGCGCTATCTCTCACAGGAGACACGGCACAATATCCTCCAGGTGATTCTCGGCCACCCTGCACACCTTGTCTCAGTCACCGAGTTCGATTACTACATCCCGAGGAGCCGTTCGACGATCAGCGAGCAATTGGAGGATGTGGCTAGCCACGAAATCCTTACGCAGTACCACCACGAGCCGAATGCAGAGGTCAGAGATATCCCGGCTGATTTCTGGGGTCTCACCGAGTTCGGCGTCGACTTGCTTGCGGAGTACAACTACCTTCGCGGTCTGCCAATCATGCGTGCCGCCCACGACACGACCCACAAAACTGGAACAGTCCAGCGACACGAAGACGCACCTCGACCACGCCTTCCAGACCCGGTCAGCGCAGCTTTAGAGTATGACGAGCCAGAGCAACCAGAGGACGAAGCCGAAGATACAATTTCCCTGTCCGAACTCCGAGAACAGACGTTCTACGCGGACGCAGCACCGGCAGACCCACACATGCTGAACGAAGAAGCCGAGGGCGACCGCACTCTTGACGAACTGTTCGAATAAGATATTTGTCAGGATACGCAAAGCGGGACGGAACGATTCAGAGTTGTTCGATCGGTTGGCCGGTCGAAGTACGGCGTCCACCGATATGATATCCGATGTCCTGGGGCAGGAATAATACTGATCCCTTCCGTAGCCGTTCATAGCATGAGTGATCAGAAGTGGCCACCACTGACCGAAGCGACTATCGGGGAACTGGCCAGAGCGAAATCCTACCAGCGGGGGCAGTCCTACTACGAGCAGGGGGCAGTCAGTGACGTGGTTCGGCGGGGAAAGAGAGTCAGAGCCGAGGTCGAAGGCAGTCGCTACCAGCCCTACACGGTGATCATCGAGTTCGACGACGCTGGCGTCGCCCGCACGGACTGTTCCTGTCCGTACGACCACGGCGGCATCTGCAAACACCGGGTTGCCGTGTTGTTGACCTGTCTCCGTGACTCCGACGACCTGCGTACCCGGCCACCACTGCCGGAACTGCTCGCTGAGGCGGATCGTGAGACGCTTGAGGGGTTGCTCATCGAACTCGCCGAGGACCGCCCCGAACTGGCCGACCGGATCGAAACACGTCTCGAAACTACTGCAGTCGCCGAGGAGGCAGCGACCGAAGCGTCGATCTCGGTGAATCTGGACTCGATCCGCCGGCAGGCCGAACATGCACTACCGAAGCCGGGCCAGCGTGGTCACACCGACGCCTATGCCGAAGCACAGCGAATGGCTGAGGAATTGGACGAACTGCTCGAACAGGCACGGCTGGCTCTGGACGCTGGCGACGGCGAGACAACTCTCGATGTCCTCGAAGCCATTACCGAGGTTCTCGTCGAAAACAGATGGCCCGGTCTACTCCCGCACGACGTTCCTGACCTCTTCGAGACGATTGACGATCTGGGTGAGCTGTTCATTGAGGCGGTCCTCACGGCTGAACTGGACGAGAGCGAACGAACTGACTGGGAACAGAAGCTCAGAGAGTGGGACAGCAATACGACGCTTCAGCATTTCATGGGCAGATCGGTTCTCGGGGCTGCCGCGGATGCAGCGATGGAAGGATGGGACGACGAGTCCGTCCAGTGGGCGATGGATGGTGAGTTCGACCACGGCGAGTTTCAGGAGCGCAGTTCCGGTTGGGAAACACCCAGCGTAATCGACGCTCGACTTCGTATTCTCGAACGACAGGACCGCATCGACGAGTATCTCAATCTCTCGCAGGCGACCGGAGCCCACACTGCCCACGCGAAGATGCTCGCCGAGACCGGGCAGATCGAAGACGCAGTCGAGTACGTCATCGAACACCTATCGAATCCCAGGTCGGTACTCGAACTGGCCAGAACCCTCGAAGAAAACGGCCATACAGCAGCAGCGTTCACGGTGGCTGAACACGGGCTGACAGTCGAGGAGTACGGGAAAAGCGACCTGGCAAAGTGGCTTCGTGATCACGCTGCGAGTGCTGGCGAAGACGAACTCGCACTCGATGCGGCCATCACGGCCTTCGAACTGAGTCCGTCGGTGAGTTCCTTCGAGGCGGTCGAAGAACTCGCGGGCGAGGACTGGGAGACGATCAGGTCCGATTTGCTGGAGTTCCTCCGGACGGAGAAACCTGGTGGCAGAGCTGCTGCCCGAGCAGCGGAGGTATTCATCCACGAGGATCAGTACGAAGACGCAATCGACATCGCGGAACAGACAAAACGAACCAGCGTGATCGAACCCGTCGTCGAGGCGGTTATCGAGGAGCGTCCGCAGTGGGTGATCGAGACGTGCAAATCACAGGCCGAACCGATCGTCGAGCAGGGAAAACACGACAGTTACGACACAGCAGTCCGCTGGCTCGGGCGCGCTGGCGAGGCGGCACAGGTGGCCGACGAACTTGAGGAGTGGCGTGAGTACGTCGAAACGATGCGGGACGACCACTATCAAAAGTACAAGCTTCGACCGATGCTGGACGACCTGCTGGAGGAATTCTAAAGACGGATGGGACCAAGTGGTAAACTTACACCCGGATCCAGCCATCCGTCGACTCGAGGAGGCTCTGATGGTGGAGCACTCTGGGCGTGTCACGTCTGGTTGCTCTGCAGACGCGTGCGGATACCGTACGATGGCACAGAAGGCCAGTAGCGGCCTTCACAAGCGGTACGACAGGCAAATCAGAGGTCTGAGACAGTGGTCAGTGGCTGGGCCTCGTCGTAGAGGTCAGTAATCAGGGTTGTGGCCCGGGTACGCACGGCCTCGCGTTCGCTTTCTACCAGCCCCCAGATGTCCCCGCTGGGGCTATACAGCCAGATGTGCACCGCCTCATCAAGCACGTGGATGGTACACCGGGGCAGGTCGTGGTGCTGCCGGACCGACGCCGGCCCGTCTGCCAGTTCATAATCAAGGCGAAAGCCTCGCGCTTCAGCGGCATGGCGAGAGCGAAGCTCTCGCTGCAACCGAAAAGCTTCGCTTTTCGAGGACGGGGATGAAGCCAACACGACAGGAGTAAAACCACACGCTATGACCCGGTTGGAATCCAAACAGTTATTTTGACTGACGGAGACTGTGATCGTAGACATGCGACATGCTGCTGCGGGGAACCTGCTCATGCTCAAGTTGGCGACGAGTGGGTCTCACCTCTCACACTCACACACCTTCGCAGCCCACCCAGCAGCGGTTGGCATGTCACCTCACGACTCCCCCACTGGTGGCTGCAACCGGGGAGTCGGGCCGATGGCCCGGCCCGCTGCTCAGTGCGCCAGAACGGCCCTGAGTGCCACTCCATCTCGGAGGGCAACACCGAGCGGATACTCAACACGCCACACCCACACCGCGTGGGCCGAAGGTGCGTCAGCAAACCCGCAAGTTCACAGCCGGAGGAATCATGCAGGCCGGATTCCCCACGGAGGAATCTTCGCCCTTTAGGGCGGAGAGGAGGTCAAC
>JAZKRS010000062.1:0-16600 GCA_036626435.1 Haloarculaceae archaeon
GTATCCGTTTACCCCCAGAACGATTTCGGTACTCTCTCGTAGATGGCCCCTGACCTGCCAGTAGGTCAATGCAGACGACAAAGGCGGTTGCCAGGGATGGTCTCTCCGACAGAGACCATCCCGTGTCGTCTGCTTTGGGGAGTGCAGTCGCGTGACCTCCTCAGATGATCGCGTTGAGGTTTCGCGTGAGGAACTTCTTGCGCTCAAAGAGCGTGTTGAGAAGCTTGAGCAGGAGAATCAGGAACTCCGCGAAGAGAACAAGCGGCTCAGAGCCAAACTTCGCTGGCACGAAGGACCGCACACACCGTCCAGTCAGAAACAATCTGACTCTGGGGAGTCGTCCTCGTCGGACGAAGACGAGGACGACGAAGAACCTCGTACTGACGGCGGGACACCGGGTCGAAAATCCGGCCATGATCCCGAGTGGCGGTCTGCACCCGATCCAGATGAGGAGATCGAAGTCACGTGTGACTGTTGCCCTGACTGTGGTGAGCAGTTCGACGAGTCGGAGGGCGTCAGCCCGCGACTCGTCGAAGAGATCCCTGATCCGCAGCCTGTGGAAACTACCCAGTACAACCGCCATTACTACGAGTGCGACTCGTGCGGAACCGAGACGGTGGCATCACACCCCGACTGCCCCGATGAGGGGCAGTTCGGGGTGAACGTCGTCGCACAGGCGGCCCTCTCCCGGTACGACCACCGGCTTCCCTACCGAAAGATCGCTGATCGCTTCGACCAACTCCACGGATTGGACCTCTCGGGCGCGTCCGCGTGGCACGCGACCGAGCGCGCAGCGCGCGCCGGTCGCTCGGAATACGAGCAGATTCGCAGACAGATTCAACAGGCCGATGTGGTCCACGTTGATGAGACGGGAATCAAGCGTGATGGCGACCAAGCGTGGCTCTGGACGTTCCGAACGGACAAACATACGCTGTACGCTGTCCGAGAAAGTCGTGGCCACGATGTTCCTACGGAAGTCCTCGGGGAGGACTTCGAAGGAACGATTGTCTGTGACGGGTGGACAGCGTATCCGGCATTCAGCGAGAACCTCCAGCGGTGCTGGGCGCACATTCTTCGGGAGGCTGAGGATGCTGCCAAACAGCAGGAAGAAGGCGAACCGATCTACCGAGCGCTCACACAGTTGTATGTCGCTCTCCAGACTCGCCTGGAGAGCGACTTGACACTGCGTGAGCGGGCAGAATTACAGCGTGTTGCGCGGAGGGAACTCGAAGCGCTGATTGAGCGGTCTGTTCCCGACGGACCAGTGGCAACACTACTCGGGAAAATCGAAGGTGGCCTGGACCACTGGCTCACCTTCATCGGTGAGCCAGCGGTTTCCCCGACGAACAACTCCGCCGAAAACGCGTTGCGTGAACCGGTCGTTCTTCGAAAAATCATCGGGACACTCCGGAATGACCGCGGAATGTTCGTCCACGAGACTCTCTTGTCCCTGCTGACGACGTGGAGCCAGCAGGGACGCAATCCCTACGAGGAACTCAGGAGAGTCGTTCAGGATAACGAGATGATCTCACGGGCTCGCGCTGTACCTGCTGTCGAATCCGCCGGGTAAACACATACCGACCCGACAAGCCCGCGACTATGACCGACAACGGTCGGGCTCTCCGTTCGAGTTGACCCGACCTCGAATCCCAACTCAAGGCCCTCCTTGCTGTCGATGACGAGATGGATACCTGGACGTTCGACGATGGTCCCCTCGACTCGGGCGCGTTCGGCGAACGCCTCGCCCGCGGCGGCGTCGAGAAAGTCGGCGACGAGTACTGTCTCGACCTCCAGCGAGCGCCGGACGAATACGATCCCGCTGTCGACGAATGACTGCATACGAAAGCCCCGTTCGCGAGGCGATTGTGGCCACTATCGCCCGGGCCGGATTCGATAGACTGAATCCCGGGGCGTTTCGCGTCGACATCATCAACTCGTTCCGTCGGAAACGCGGCGAGTGTCGTTCGTTCCTGAGACGTCATCAGAACTCAGAGCGTTCTGATTGGCGACCGAGACACGACGTGTCTCGTCAACGGCACACAGAGACGGCAGTCAGGCCGATGGCACGGCCCGTGTCCTCGGAAATCACAGATTTCCGGGATGCCGAAAACGCGCAGCGTTTTCGAGCACGGTTCGAGTGGGACGACCACAACTGGTCGGAGTCACCACGCTCTCACCGTCCCAAAGAACAGCGCACAGACCCGAGTACCGTCCACCGTGACGGGAATGTTGCTTCCGGGGAACCGGCATAGCCGAGACTCCCACGGAGGAAACCGCGCCGTCGTCGGGTTCTGCCCGACTGCCTGAGGGACGTAGTCCCTCTCTGTTCACGGCGCGGAGGATGTCATATCGCGTCGGCCGCCTCGGCACGCTCGAGTATTCGCTCTGCCTGTGCGATCAGCGGCGCGTCGATCATCTCGCCGTCGACCTCGAAGACGCCCGACTCGGCCCGGTCGCGCGCCTCCAGGACGCTCTGTGCCCACTCGATGCGCTCGCGGTCCGGCGTGAACGCCTCGTTGATGACCGTCACCTGCCGGGGGTGGATGGCCATCTTCCCGTCGTAGCCCATCTCGATGCCGCGTCCGGTGTCAGCCCGGAGCCCCGCCGTGTCCTCGAAGTCGGTCCAGAGGGTGTCGATGGCGTCGACGCCCGCCCCGCTCGCCGCCGTGACGACGCGCTGGCGGGCATAGAGGACTTCCCTCCCCTCGTCGGTGCGTGTCGCGCCGAGATCCGCCGCCAGATCTTCCGCGCCGAACAGCACCGCGTCGGTGGCCTCGGCCCGCGCGATCTCTTCGGCGTGCAGGACGCCGTCTGCGGACTCGACCGTGGCCAGGACCGGCAGGTCGGCGCCGTGTTCGCCGAGCAGATCCGAGAGCGTCGTGACGTCGTCGGCGCCGCTGACCTTCGGGAGCATCACGCTGTCGAGGTGGGGTTCGCCCGTCAGAATCCCTTCCAGGTCGTCCTCGGCCGCGACGCCGGGCGGGTTGACCCTGACACAGACCTCGCAGTCCGGGTCTATCTCGTGGAGGGCGTCGTTTACCAGCTCACGGGCCGATGCTTTCGCCGACGGTGCGACGGCATCCTCCAGATCGAAGGCGACGACGTCGGCTCCGGCCTCGGGTGCCTTTTCCATCAGGTCGGACTGATCGCCCGGCGAGAACAGGACGCTTCTGCGTGCCATGGCGGATGTGTCGACCCCAGGCTAACAGTAGTGACGAATCGGGTCTCCGTTACGGCCACGTGATGGATGGTGACAAATATCGTCTGTTATTCCCGGTTGATACTGACGGCTATAAGCCCACGAGCAATGTCGATCCCCGGGGTCGACTATGCTCACGAAGTTATAGCCGTCAGTATGAGACGAATACAGAGCTTCCCCCAACGCTATGGGGATTGTTGTGTCATCAAAGCGTTCAATTTGTTATCATTCAGTGAAATGAGCGCGCTACGCTTAAATTAGTTGGCCGGTAACCCCAGATCATGGGGTCTGGTAGACAGTCCGGAAGCCGGTGGTTGTGCCGCTCAACCAGGGGTCAGAAGGGGCATTCGCTATTTGCATCAACGCTATGTATCCTGGTCGTCTTCGGACTCGCACTCTCGGCCGTCACAGGGCCGGGAGCCGGAACTGTTACAGAGCCACTCGCCGCCCACGAGGACGAACAGGACTTCGCCCCACCGGAAGTAACCGTCGTCGAGCGTCTCGACACAGACACCCTCCGTCTCGTGTTCGACGACAACCACGACGTCGACGAGGACACGATTGATCGGAACGACTTCGATGTCTCCCCCGGCAAAGTGAATGGAGTTGAGGCCGGAGAGCTCGACGGGAGCGAAACCGACGCCGATGTCGAAGTTTCCATAGAGGGGGCGGGCAATCAGGCCGTGACGATTTCGAGCACCAACAGCACGGACATCGAGGACACCAACGGCAACGAGTTCGACCCGACCGGCGAGTTCAGCGAAGTCGTCCCCGAGCCCGACGACCCGCCACAGCTCCACAACGTGAAGTGGGCGGACGCCTCGAGAGTCGAACGGTACGACAGTGACATCGACTGGCCGGACGACAAGCCCGGGGAGACCACCGTGTTGGAGGCGTACATCACCGACGGGGTGGGAATCCGGACGGATACGATCGGCGCAGATGACTTTACTGTGAGCCGGTCCCGGGTCGTCGATACCGTCGCCAGAGAGGACACGAGCCTCCAACAGAACGACGACGGCGAGAACGCGTTCGTCCTTCTCGTACTGTCACAGAACCTCGACGACGGCGGGCTCGGCGATGGCGGCCTGACGGTCGGGCTCAGCGACGACGCCGAGATCAGGGACAAAGATGGGGGCCCCGGCACCCCCGGCAACATGATAGAGCGTCCGGCCCCGGATTTCACGCTGTACAACACCGCTCCGCGGCTGGAGGGGGCAAGTCGCGTCAACGACACAGCGGTCGAACTGACGTTCGTCGACGACACCGACATGGCAGAGACGTCGATCCAGGCACACGACGTTCAGCTCGCCGGGGCTGACCTGCGGGACACCGAGGTCTCGGATTTCGGTGAGGGAAACGTCGATCTCGCGTCACTCCAGGAATACCGCATCGCGGGAATGAACGTGACCGAGAGGGGGTCGAACACGTCCGTCGTGCTCCGTCTGCCCCACGAAGTTGACGACGACGAACTCCTCGTGCGCGTACCGCCGAAGGCGGAGATCACCGATACGATCGGTAATACGTTCGAACCCGACGACAACGACGTGAAAAACCGCGTACTTGTCGACGGGATGGATGGGGTCCCACCTGCTGTCGAACAGTTCGAGGTGAGCGGGGAGACACCGGGGCCGGCCACGCTGTCGATTGTCCCGTCCGAACGCCTGGCCGGCATCGATGTCTCCGTCGAGGGGTCGGCCAGCGACAGCCTCGACGAATCCGACTTCACCTTCGACGAGTCTGAGTTCACCTACGAGGCGACCTACTCGCCGGATGACCGTGGAAGCCTCGTGTTCCGGCTCAACAGCGTGACCGACGATGCCAACAACACCCGGCAAGTGGACATGGTGGCTGTCAGAAACGGGAGCGGTCTCCAGCCGCGGCCAGATCCGGTCATCGCGCTCGACTTCGAGACCTCTGAGAACCGCACGTTCGTGTTCGACGGCCGGCACTCCTCGGGGCCCAGCCCGATCACGAACTACACCTGGGAGTTCGGGGACGGCACGTCCGACCGGGGCCTGCGAGCGACGAAGCAATTCAACGGTGGGACACATCTGGTCGCGCTGACCGTGACAGACTCCGAAGGGCAGTCGGCGACCGATACTGCCACTCTAGATCTGACGACAGGGGACGTGAGAAACGCCACAGCCGACCAGCTTGACGGGGTCCGCCGGGTGACTCCCCCCGATTTGCAGGTTGTCGGGTCCGGTGACGGGTCCTCCGGAGCCGCCAGAATCGAAATCAGAAACCCCAGCCCTGGGATGGCAATCGGCACCAGTGAACGCCTGCAAAACGGGGAGCCACTAGCTGCAGGTGACGATGTCAGTGTTGACGATGTCAGGGTCGTACCTGCGCGGTACGACGACCTCAGTCTGGCTGTCTCAGCGACCGGAGTCGAAGGGGTCGATGACACGGCCGAGGTAGACGGCAAGCCGGTTGGTAGCTTCTCCGTCGAGCACGACGCCCCCGACACGGCGTTCGAGAGTGCGACCCTCTCGACAAGCGTCGACGCCCAACGACTGGACGAACTCAACGCCGCTCCCGAAGATGTCGCTGTCCTCCGTCGCAACGACGGAAACTGGGAGCGTCTCCCGACCTCGTCAGTCTCCGATGCGGACTCCAGCGCGGATGGGACAGCCAGGTTCCGTGCGGAGACACCTGGCTTCTCCAAGTTTGCGGTGGTCGCAGTCGAGAGCGACGGTGGCGAGGTCGCCCAGTCTGACGATCTGGAACCTGGATTGAGCCAGCAGGCGAATGCAGTCGTGGCAGAAAATGTGTCCAGTGGGAAATCAGAGGAAGGTGACAGCCAGGTGCACGTCCGAAACGCAACGCTGGCCGAAACGACAGTCTCACCCGGGGCGGTTGTTCTCGTCAATGCAACCATCGAAAACCGCGGGGATGGGAACACTCACTACACTGCCGGCCTCTCTGTCAACGACACCGTCGTCGTCACCGAACCGGTCACGCTCCCGGCCGGCGAGGAGCGCACGGTCTCGTTCGAGTACCGGGCCAACGAGACCGGAACAGTTCCCGTCGCAGTGAACGGCACCTCGGCGGGTACTCTCACCGTTAGTGGCGGCGGGGTCCTCAGCTCCGTCTTCGGGCCGGTGATCGGGCTGTTCGGATTCCTCCCACTGGGTCTACTCAGACCCATCGTTCTCTTCGTCGTTGCTCCGGTACTCGTCGTTTTCCTGATTCTCAAGGGCCTGGCACTCTATCTCGGCTACTGACGGCCCCGATCAGGAGAGCGCGGCTTCGAGAGAGTCGACGAGCGACTCGTTACCGACGAACAACGGCGACCGCTCGTGTAGCTCCGACGGGACACACGAGAGCAGCGACTGCTCGCCGTTCGAGGACGCGCCGCCGGCGGCTTCGATAATCGCAGCGATGGGATGGCCCTCGAACTGCAGACGAAGCTTGCCCTCGGGGCGGCCTTCGAGCATCGGGTACCCGAAGATCCCGCCGTAGGTGAGGACCTGGTTGACGTCCGCGACCATGGCACCGCCGTACCTGAGCTTCAGCCGGTCCGCCTCGACGTCGTCGACGAAGTCGCGGAACTCGTCGGTCCAGTCGGGGACGCGGCCACCGAACCCGTAGACGAGCGGGTCATCGGGCAGGGTGACGTCCGCTTCGAGTTCCCGGCGCTCCCCGCCCTCGAGCAGCCACTCGGTGACAGCCCCCTCGCGGGCTGTGACCATCGTCGTTATCGAGCCATAGAGGACGTAGCCGGCTGCGACGAGGGAGTCACCGCCCGCGGGGAGCGGCTCGTCGTAGACGCCGACGATGGTGCCCATCCCGTTGTTGGATTCGAGGTTCGAGGAGCCATCGAGGGGGTCACACGCAACTACGTACCCGTCGCCCTCTGCCCGGACGACGTGTGCGCGTTCCTCGCTCGCGTAGCCGGCGACACCGTCGAGAGCCAGGAGCCGCTCCTCCAGCAGTTCGTCGGCGTGGACGTCCGCCGCGAGCTGTCGCTCCCCGCTGGGGTTCTCGGCGTCCGCGTAGGCCCGGCGCTCGGAGAGGCCACGCCTGATGTCGGCGGCAGAGCCCACCACGACGTCGAAGATCGCGTCGACGGTATCGGACATGATCCCGCCGATCAGCGCTCTGCCGCGGCGAGTGCGGTATCGACCGACGCCCCCTCGTAGATGACCTTCTCGAGCGCGTCGAGGATGCGCGTCGGATTCTCGCGTTGCCAGACGTTTCGGCCGACGGCCAGGCCCGCGCCGCCCGCGTCAATGACCGCCTCGACGCTTTCGAGGAACTCCCGGTCGCTCGTCTTCGAGCCGCCGGACATCACGACCTTCGTCTTGCCCGCCATCCGGACTGCCTGTTCCATCCCGGCCCTGCTGCCGGGATATTTCACCTTGGCGACGTCGGCACCGAGCTCCAGCGCCTGCCGGGCGGCGTAGGCGATGACGTCGGATTTTGTGTCGTTTTTGACCCCCTGGCCGCGGGGGTACGACCACATGACGATCGGGAGGTCGCGCTCGCGGGCGGCCTCCTGGACGTCGCGGAACTCCTCGGCCATCTCGATTTCGTTGTTCGAACCACCATACAGCGTGAATCCGACTGCGTCGGCGCCCAGCTCGGCGGCGTAGTCGACAGACCAGTTCTTCGCCGAGTCCGGCTCGCCCATCCAGAGGTTCGACGTGCCGTTGAGCTTCGCCAGCAGGTTCACGTCGTCCTCGTAGGAGGGGTAGTACGCCTCGGCGACGCCCTTCTGGACAGCGAGGGTCGTCACCGCGGGGTGGGTCGCCACCTCGAAGACGTGTTCGGGGTTCGCACTCTCCGGTACCTCCTCGAAGTCGACTGGCCCGTGTTCGAGGCCGTGATCGTACGCGAGGATCAACACCTTGCCGTCGCGGGCCAGTGGCGTGTCGTCGAAGGGGCGCATGACGTTCGTACCTGGGCCAGGTGCCAGTAAAGTTCTTTTGAAGGCCGCTACGCCTTGGATCCGGGACGGCGACCGGTCACGCCGTGTCGCCTTCGATCTGGACGACGAACACGGGAATGCTCGCGTTCTCGACGACGCGTTGGGTGACACTCCCCAGCTTCACGTACCGGTCGTGGTCGGTCCGGCCGTGGGTGCCCATGACGATCACGTCGATGGGGCGCTGGCGTGCGTACTGGAGGATGCGCTCGCTGGGAATTCCCGTCCGGACTGCCCGCTCGACCGGGATGTCCATCTCCTCTGCACGTATGACCACCTCCTCGATGGCACGCTCGGCTTTCCGCTCCATCGTCTCCCTGGCTTCGGCCCGCCGGGCGTCCGGTAGCGACTGATACTTGCGCTCGTCGACGACCGACAGGGCGTGTACGGTCGCGTCGTGGTTGCGAGCCATCGGCAGCGCGTGTTCCAGCGTATCGACTGTCCCTTCGCTCCCGTCGCTCGGGACGAGAATGCCCTCGTACATACCCCGATCTTGTGACGCGGGCTATTTGAACCCCACAGATCGATCCCAGCGCCTGAGATTCTCCCGCTACCCCCACCCCGTGTCTCGTCCGATGTGGACGACGAACACGGGGACGCTCGCGTTCTCGACGACGCGCTGGGTGACGCTGCCGACGGTCGCGATGCGCTCGTGATCGCTGCGGCCGTGTGTGCCCATGGCGACGATGTCGACACCCGCCTCGGCCGCGTACTGGACGATCTGTTGGGACGGAATTCCCCGGCGGATCGCCGTCTGGACCGGAATTCCGGCCTCGTCCCCGCGCCGTGCGACGCGGTCGACGGCGCGTTCACACGTCTCCTCCAGGCTCCGCTCCGTCTCGTAGCGATTCTCACCCTCGAGCTGGCCGACCTGTCGCTCGTCGACGATAGACAGTGCGTGGATCGACGCTTCGTAGCGCCGTGCCATCTCCAGTGCGTGGTCGATCGTCTTGCTCGTCCCGTCGCTGCCGTCGGTCGGGAGGAGAATCGCGTCGTACATGTGGCGTCCACTCGGGGTGCCTCTCACTTGAATCGGGGGGTCCGGGACGCATACGGGAACACTCATACTTGACGGGGCGCAACCGCCAGATATGGATTTCACTCCGACACCGGAGCAGCGACAGATCGGTGACATGGTCTCCGAGTTCGTCGACGAGGAGATCGTCCCGCGCGCGGCCGAGATCGACGAGACCGACGAGTTCCCGTGGGATCTCGTCGACCAGATGGCGGAACTGGGGTTGATGGGGATTCCTATCTCCGAGGAGTACGGCGGCGCAGGCATGGACTACCACACCTACGCGATGGCCCTCGAAGAAATCTCCCGGGGCAGCGGCGGCCTCGGGACGATCGTCGCCGCCCACATCTCGCTGGCCTGCAACATGATCTACGAGTTCGGCGACGAGGCACAGAAGGAGGAGTATCTGACGCCGATGGCCGAGGGGCGAGACATCGGCGCCTTCGCCCTCTCCGAGGCCGGCGCGGGCAGTGACGTCCCGGCGATGGAGACCGTCGCCGAGTCGGACGGCGACGAGTACGTCATCAACGGGAGCAAGCTCTGGATCTCGAACGGGTCGGTCGCCGACACCGTCACGCTGTTCGCCAAGACTGACCCCGACGCTGGCGGACAGGGCATCTCGTCGTTCGTCGTCCGCCCCGAGGAGGACGACGGGTTCATCGTCGAGGGGACCGAACACAAGCTCGGCGACAAGGGCTGTCCGACCGCCGAGTTGCGCTTCTCGGACCTGCGGATCCCCGAGAGCCGCCTGATCGGCGAGGAGGGCGACGGTCTCGTCCAGGCGCTCAAGACGCTCAACGGCGGCCGGATCACCATCGCCGCCCGCGGGGTCGGCATCGCACAGGCCGCCCTCGACCAGGCACTCGAGTACGCCCAGGACCGCGAGCAGTTCGGCGGGCCAATCACCGACTTCCAGGCCATCCAGCACAAGCTCGCCGACATGGACACGAAGACGCAGGCGGCGCGCATGCTGATGCACCTCGCGGCCGACAAGAAGATGCGCGACGAGCGCTACGTCAAGGAGGCCGCACAGGCAAAGCTGTACGCCTCCGAGGTCTCGCGCGAGGTGGCAAACGAGGGCATCCAGATCCACGGCGGCTACGGCTACGTCAAGGACTTCCCCGCCGAGCGGTTCCTCCGGGACGCCAAGCTCAACGAGATCTACGAGGGGACGAGCGAGATTCTCCGGAACACTATCGCGGAGCAGCTGCTCGACTAGCGGCTTCGGCGGTCACTCCCCGATTGCGGAGCCCCCCGCTGTCAGGAGGTGCCGTCGAGCTGCCCGCCGAGCCACTCGTAGTGTTCGTGCAGTCGACGTTCGCCCGCGTCGGTGAGCGCGTAGACGTCGTGAATGCCCTCGGCTCGCGTCTCGACGAACCCGCTGTCCGCCAGCGCGTCCAGTGCCCCGTAGAACGATTTGGGCTCGATGCGCTCGTCGTAGTGGGATTCGAGCCGCGACTTCAGCGCCTGTGCCTGGAGCGGGTCGTCGGCCAGCAGCGCACAGATGTCGCGTCGCCGGCCGCTCGGGAGGAACTTGGCCATGCGAATACGGGGGCGGGACTGCCCTTGCGAGTTGTGGTCGGTGCCGACAGACTTCGTGGTGACGAACCCGAGAGCCGACGGGCTTCGCTGGGCGAGCCAGAGAACCGACAGGCTTCATGGTATCGAGCCCGTAGGCCGGGCGATGACAGACGGCGACCAAGAGGCCGCGACGGGCGACATTCGGGCGACCTACACCGAAACTGGGGCCGAGCGAATCCTGGCCTTCGAGGCCGACGGTGACACGGCTGCGATCGCCCAGAACGTCGAGGGCTACGCCATGCTGAAGGTCCGCCCCTCGCCGGAGGGCGACGAACTCGAGCGCTACTACGGGTTCGACATGGCGCTGGATCACGCCGCCGAATTGCTGGGTCGTCCCCGCCACGACTTGCCGGTTCCCGACGCTGCCGAGGATATGGGAATGTGAGGCGAGAGCCGCTACCGTTCCTGCTCGAACACGAGCCCGACCGTCGTCCCGTCCTCCTGGAGCGTGTCGACGAACCGCCACCCCTCCTTCGCGTGTTCGTTGACGACCGATTCGATGCTCTCGAGTTTCCCGCCACGGGCTTCGGTCCGGTGAGTCGTGTACACGTACTGTTGCTCGGCCATACGTACCCCTGGGGCCGCTCGGTCATAAGCCCCATACTTCTAAGACAGTCCGGAACTCAGATTCCCGCATGTCCGCGCTCCCCGATCGCTTCGATCACCCCGCCTGGATGACTGGCGTCGGCACAGCCGTCGGCTACGGCCTGATACTGCTCGTCCTGTTCGTGGCACTGTTCGTCGTCCCGCTGCTCGTGTTCATGCTGATCTAGGAATCCGGGGAGGAGACGATACCGAAAAAGGTGACAGCCGTCAGGCGAACGTCCGCGAGACGTTCTCGTCCTCGTCTTCGCTCCGGATCTTCTCGTAAGCTTCCTCGAAGTCGGTCATCCGGACCTCGGTGCGGTCGTCGCGGATCGCGAACATCCCCGCCTCGGTGCAGATAGCCTTGATATCCGCGCCGGATGCGTCCTCGGCCATCTCCGCCAGCACGGCGTAGTCGACGTCGTCTGCGACGTTCATATTGCGGGTGTGGATCCTGAAGATCTGCTCGCGGCCGATCTCGTTGGGCTTTGGCACTTCGATGAGGCGGTCGAAGCGGCCGGGCCGGAGGATGGCGCGGTCGAGCATGTCGAAGCGGTTGGTGGCGGCGATAATGCGGATCTCGCCGCGGTCCTCGAAGCCGTCCATCTCCGAGAGGAGCTGCATCATCGTCCGCTGAACTTCGGCATCCCCGCTCGTCTTCGATTCGGTGCGCTTTGCGGCGATGGCGTCGATCTCGTCGATGAAGATCACCGCCGGCTCGTGCTGGCGGGCGAGTTCGAAGAGGTCACGGACGAGCTTTGCACCCTCGCCGATGAACTTGTGGACCAGCTCGGAGCCGGCCATCTTGATGAACGTGGCGTCGGTCTGGTTGGCGACCGCTTTCGCCAGCATCGTCTTCCCCGTCCCCGGCGGCCCGTGCAGCAACACGCCCGATGGCGGCTCGATGCCGACTTCCTCGAACATGCCGGGGTTCTTCAGCGGCATCTCGACGGTCTCGCGGACCTCCTCGATCTGCTCCTCGATGCCCCCGATGTCCTGGTAGGTGACGTCTGGGCTCGCGTCGACCTGCATCACCCGGGCACGGACGTCCGTCTCGTCCTCGAGGGACTTGACGATCGAGAGGGAGTTGTTGACCGCAACCCTGGCGTCGGGTTCCAGGCCCTCGCGCATCTCGTCGGTGACCTCCGTCAGCGCTTCCTGGTTGTTGCCGTGCTGTTTGATGATGACGCCCTCGTCCGTGATCTCCTGAACTGTCGCGACGAAAAGCGGCGACTGCTTGAGCTTCTTGTTCTCGTGGGTCAGCCGCTCCAGCTTCTGCTGGTACTTGTTGTTCTCGGCGTTGGCGTCGAGGAGCTTGTCCCGCATTTCCTCGTTCTGTGCCTCGAGGATCTCCAGCCGCTCCTGAAGGGCCTCTATCTTCTCCTGCTGGGACGCACTATCGTCGTACGGCAACTCGACGTCGTCCACAGTATCACTCATTGCCTCAATCTAGCGCTTGCGATAATAAGAGGTTTCGGGTCGAACCACCCGCCGACACCCTGAAATACCGCCTTCACCGTCGTGTCGTCTACCGGTTTCGGTACCGGCAACGAGATTTCCTATAGTAATAAATTAGATCAGAAAATATTATCATCTTGCATCTACTGGGATGGTAGTACGATGAGCACATCAGAGTCAGTGCCTGCAGAGGCGAGCCAGGAGAACGGATGGGAGGCAGTGCGGGACATGCCACCGAGCGCGAAGCTGGTTGCGAAGGTACTCGAGTACAACGGCACGCTGACCCAGAGTCAGCTGGCAGAGGAGACGCTTCTCCCGCCCCGGACAGTCCGGTACGCGCTGAGTCGCCTCGAGGACGTCGGCGTTGTCGAGTCGCGGTTCTCCTTCGCGGACGCTCGCAAGCGGATCTACACGCTCACCATCGAGTGATATCCGGAGAGATATCGTCCGCTCGTCGGCGTGTCAGGCAGAGCGAGACCGGAGGAAATCCCGCGCAGACACAAGGATTTTCGGTCGGAATCCCTTCAATTGAGGTATGTCCGCCGACGACGACGTAGCCACAGCCGGAGGCGTGGTCGAGGCCGAGCCCTCGGTGGAGGGCGCTCCTGTCGCGGAGTACACGACCGACGAGCGGACAATCTCCGCCCGCGTCCACGTCCACTGGGCGGGCCGGTTGTTCGTCGGGATCGTCGTCCTCGCTTTCTTCGGTCGAACCGGTGCCGCCCGTGCCGGCATCGATCCCCAGTACGTGCCGCCGCTGGCTGTCGCTCTCGGCGTCCTCGGGCTGGCCTGGGTCCACCTGCGGTATCGCGCGTGGCGGTATCGCCTCCGTGACGACGCGCTCTACCTGGAACGGGGCGTCCTCACAAGCGTCAGGACCGTCGTTCCGCACGTCCGGGTCCAGCACGTCGACACGAGCCGGGGCCCGATGGAGCGGTCCCTCGGGCTGTCGACGCTGGTCGTCTACACCGCCGGCTCGCGGGGCGCTGACGTGTCGATCCCGGGGCTCACCCCCGAGGAGGCCAGCGACCTCCAGCGACGGCTCAAGGAACTCGCAATCGAGACAGAGGGCGGTGACGCGCTGTGAAGCTCGACCGGCGCTCGATCCCCTACCGGGTCCTCGAAAACGGCGTCCGGCTCGGCGGTCTCATCGTCTTCGGCCTCGCCACGTCCGCCTCGGCCGGCCCGGACCTGTCTGCGGTCGGCCTCGCGGCGGGACTCGTTGTCGTCGGCGTGACGCTGACCGTCGGCTGGGAACTCACGCGGTACCGTCGCTACGCGTACGAACTCACCCCCGACACGTTCGACATCCGGTCGGGCGTGTTCTCGCGGCGCGAACGCGAGATCCCCTACGAGCGCATCCAGAACGTCGACATCGCACAGAACGTCGTCCAGCGGGCCCTGTCTATCGCGGAGGTCCGTATCGAGACCGCGGGCGGCAGCGGGAGCGAGGCACAGCTCCGGTACGTCTCCCGGACGGAGGCCGACCGCCTGCAGGACGAGATCAGCCGCCGCAAGCGCGAGACGGTCGAGGAAGAAGAGCCCGAGACTGCCGGTGAGGGGCTGTTTACGCTCTCGGACCGGGAACACCTGGTTCTCGGCGTCGTCTCGGCCGACCTGCGCCTGCTCGGCCTTCTCACGGTAGCGCTTTCACTTTTCGCGCCGGGGCTGGCCCGTCAGCTCGCCCCGCGGTACGACCTCGTCTCGCTTTTCGGCCCGGCCGTCGCCGTCGTCGCTATCGCGGGCTTCTGGGGACTCAGCGGCGTCCTCCAGATACTCAGATACTACGGCTTCACGCTGACGCGCCGGGGGGGAGAACTTCGCTACGAGCGGGGGCTGCTCCAGCAGTACACGGGGACGATCCCGCTCTCGAAGGTGCAGGCGCTCAGCCTCCGGGAGAACGCCCTCGCGCGAGCGTTCGGGTACGCGTCGCTGGTCATCCAGACCGCCGGCCGCTCACCGGGACAGGGTGGGGGTAGCGTCGAGTCGGCGGTGCCGATCGCCGAGCGAGCGCGGGCACTCGATCTCGCACGGGAGGTCGAACCGTTCGGGGAGGTGTCCTTCGAGCGGCCGCCAAAGCGGGCCCGGACGCGGTACGCCATCCGGTACTCGCTCGTGCTTCTCGGCCTCACGGCCGTGCTTCGTGTGGCCCAGGAGGTGACCGGGCTGTTGCCGCTGTGGTACCTGCCACTTTTCGGCCTCGTCGTGGTCCCCATCGCCGCCCACCTCGCCTGGGTCCACAAGGGGTACTACGTGGACGACGAGTATGTCATCACGCGGGACGGCTTCTGGCGCCGCCGGACGGTGGTCGTCCCGTACGACCGCGTCCAGACGGTCTTCGACAGCCAGACCGTCTTCCAGCGCCGGCGCGACCTGGGCACCGTGACCATCGACACGGCTGGTGGCGGCGGCCTGGGGGGTGGCGACGCCGTCGCAGTCGACATTGACGCCGGGGTGGCAGAACAGCTCAGAGAGCGCGTTGCCGGAAATCTCCAGCGGGCGCTCGGGGAGCTAGAAGTGCGAGAGGCCGTCGAAGACGAACACGAACCAGTATAGCTGGACGAGCCCGGCGACGACGAGTGCGACGCCGGCCAGCCGCGTGATGAGGCGGGTGTTCGACGTGATCCGCGTCAGGAGGGCGTCCCTTCCGAGCGCCGTGAGGACAGTCACGCCGACGAGAAGGACGACCATGCCCGCGGCGTACGCGCCGAAGGTCGTGATCGCGTTGGCTCCGCCAGTAAGCGCGAGCGATGCGACGCCGACGAACAGCGGGCCGGTACATCCCGCCGCAGCCGCCGCGTAGACGATGCCGAACCCGAAAAACCCCGCCGGCCCGCGCCGCCGCTCCGGCAACTGGACGTGTGCGATCACTCCGGTGGTCTTTCCGGAGGCCATGACCAGCCCGAGGGCGACGAGCACAGTCCCCGCAACTGCTTCGAGAATAGCGATGTCGCCGAGGATCTGCGTCCCGAGGGTGAACACGACGACTGCGAGCGTCCCGAACACGACGAGGAACCCGAGGCTCGTCACCAGCGACACCGTCACGGCCCGGCGGAGTCTGCCCAGGCGCGTGTCCGGAGCGGATTCCTCGCCCTGCCCGAGGAAGTACGCGATGTAGCCGGGCAAAAGCGGGAAGGCACAGGGGGCGAAGAACGTCGCCGTCCCCAGGCCGAACGCGAAGGTAACGAGCCCGACGTCAACCATTACTGGTGATCACGCGCGTGCGTCATTTACTCTGTCGATTATGTCCCCCGCAGCCGAGAGGCCGCTGTGACGCCACACCTCCGAGCCCTCGGCGTCCAGCACGAGCAGTGTCGGGATCCGCGTGACGTCGTACTCCTGGAAGGCCTCCAGTTCGGGGTCCTGTGCGACCGGCCACGCCCCCTCGTACTCCCGCCAGAAGTCCGCGACGAGTTCGGTATCGTCCTCCCGGGTCAGCGACAGCATGTGCAGGTCGGGGAACTCCTCGCGGACGACGCTTAACTCTTCCATCTGGGGCTTGCAGGGCGCACACCACGTCGCGAAGAAATCGAGCAACGCAGCCTCCCTGGCGGGTTCGACGGGCACGCTTTCGCCCGGCGAGGCGCCCACCTCGAGTGTCTCCAGCCGCGGCCCGTCCGGCGTCGGCGTCGCCGCCTCTTCCCCCCGGCCGGTACAGCCCGCGAGGCTGCCCACGGAGATCAGACTCGCCAGCCCCGCGGTCGAGGCCGACCGCGAGAGGAACTGCCGACGGGAGGGGTGTTCCGGTGATTTGTCCACACAGTCAGTAGGGTCGGGGAGGTCAAAAGCCGTACTGCGCGTGTGGTCGGGGGCTACACAACCCCGAAAC
>JAZKRS010000063.1:0-16590 GCA_036626435.1 Haloarculaceae archaeon
TCAGTATCAGATGTCGCGCCCGCCGTCGACCTCCAGTGCGGTCCCGGTGATCATCTCCGCCCCGTCGGAGGCGAGGTAGGCAGCGGCGTGGGCGATGTCTTCTGGCTCTGCGAGCCGGCCCATGGGGATCGTCTCGGCCATGTCTTCGACCGAGAGCCCCTCGCTGGTGAACTCCGGGAGCATGTCGGTGTCCGTCGCCACGGGACAGATGGCGTTGACCCGGATGTCCGCGTCTGCGAGTTCGTAGGCCAGTTGCTTCGTGAGCGCGATCATCCCGCCCTTGGAGGCGGAGTACGCCGAGAGCCCGGTCCGGGGCCGGATGCCGGCAGTCGAGGCGGTGTTCAGGATGATGCCCCCGCCCTGTTCGCGCATGTGCGGGACGGCGTACTTCGCGCCGAGGAAGGCGCTTTTGAGGTTGACGTCCTGGATTCGGTCCCACGTCTCCTCTGTCACGTCCTCGACTGGCGTCGACGCCATCGGGATGCCGGCGTTGTTGTGGAGGACGTCGATGCTCCCGTACTCCTCGACCGTCCGGTCGACGAACGCCTCCACCTCGGCCGCGCGTGAGACGTCGGCCTCGATCGATACCGCCTCGCCGCCCGCGGTCTCGATGTTGTCGACCGTCTTGTGGGCGGCGTCGACGTCGAGGTCGACGACTGCGACCCGTGCGCCGCGCTCGGCGAACAGTTCCGCCGTCGCACGTCCCATGCCCGATCCCGCGCCGGTGATAGCCGCCGCTTTGTCTTCCAGTGTCATGGGTGAAGTACCGACGGCCAGGCACAAAAAACGCACCGGGGCAGGACCGTCCCTGTCAGGCGCCCGGAAGGTCGCCGCCCTCACCGGATTCGAGGTTGACGGCGACGTTTTTCGTCTGGAGGTACGAGTCCAGCGCCTCCAGGCCCTTCTCGCGGCCGATGCCCGAGTCCTTGTAGCCGCCAAAGGGCGTCTGGTTCGTGTCGCCGAACCACTTGTTGACGTAGACGTTGCCGGCTTCGAGGCGCCGGGCCGCCCGGTGGGCACGGCGGACGTCGTTCGTGAACACGCCCGAGACCAGCCCGTAGGCGACGTCGTTGCCGATCTCGACTGGATCCTCGTCGTCGCCGTAGGGGATGACGACCAGCACGGGGCCGAAGATCTCCTCCTGTGCGATCCGCATGTCGTTGTCGGCGTCGGTGAACACTGTCGGCTCGACGAAGTACCCCTCGCGGTCGAGCGCCTCGCCGCCGGTCGCGAGCGTCGCGCCCTCCGTCTCGCCCACCTCGATGTAGTTCCTGACCTTCTCGAAGTGACCCTCGCTGTTCAGCGGGCCCATGTCAGGATCCTCGATGCCGGGGCCGAGGTCGTAGGATTCGGCGGTGTCGACGATCTTCCCGACGAACTCGTCGTAGACGTCCTCGTGGACGATCGCGCGGTCGGCCGCAGAGCAGACCTGGCCAGCGTTCGTGAAGATGCCCGTGTCGATCCAGGAGACCGCCTCGTCGACGTCTGCGTCGGGGTAGACGATGGCCGGGTTCTTGCCCCCGAGTTCGAGCGTGACTGGCGTGACGGTCGCGGAGGCGGCCTCCATCACGCGCTGTCCGGTCGGGACGCTCCCGGTGAAGGTGATCGTGTCGACGCCCTCGTGGCTTGTCAGCGCGGCGCCGGCGTCACCGCCCCCGGAGACGACGTTGACGGCACCCGCGGGTACGCCAGCCTCGATACAGAGTTCGGCGATCCGGTAGGCCGACAGCGGCGTGGTCGGCGCCGGCTTCACGACCGTCGTGTTGCCGGCCGCGAGCGCCGGCGCGACGCCGCGTGTCGTGATGTTGCCGGGGAAGTTCCACGGGATGATCTGCGCCGAGACGCCGTAGGGCTCGCGGACGGTGAAATCGACCTGGCCCGGTCCGACCGGAACCGACGTCCCCTCGATCTTGTCGGCGGCGCCGGCGTAGTACTCGAAGTAGCGCGCGGCGCTCAGGATGTCCGAGCGCGCCTGCGAGAGGGGCTTGCCCTGGTCGCGCGACTCGAGGTCGGCCAGCTCGTCCGCGTTCTCGCGGATCCGTTCGGCGACGCGGTACAGCGTCTGCCCGCGCTCGACTGGATCAGTGTCCCGCCAGCCAGGAAACGCCTCCCTGGCCGCGGCGACGGCCGCGTCGACGTCTGACTCGCCTGCGACGGCAACCTCGGCGATTGTCTCCTCCGTCGCCGGATCGACTGTCTCCATGTACTCGCCGGAGTCGGGTGACACCCTGTCGCCGCCGATCAGAAGGTCGTGTTGCTGTCGGGACCGTGTTCTGCGCATGCCACCGCTTGGAGGCGACGCTACTTGTCATCTTTTCCGGTCGGGAGACAGATGCGAGCTCTCAGAGGTGAGCCGCGAGTTCCTCCAGAAGGACGTGCCGGTGACACCGCTTGTCGTCGCTCTCGTAACAGACCAGCACGACGTCCTCGCCAGCCCGGACACGATCACCGAGCGCGTTGACGGTCGCCTGCGCCTCGCTGCTCCGGGCGAGGTACTCGCGGTACCGCTTCGCGAAGTCGATGTCCTCCCAGGCGGCGTTGTGGGCACCCTCCTCGCACATCCCCTGCATCTGCATCTTCTCCTGGCGGTCGTTTGCCTCGTCGAGCAGGCTCTCGGGCGGCCCGAGTTCGGGGTAGTTCTCGTCGATGCTCCCATAACTTCGTGAGCGATTTCGACCCCCCGTGGGGTCGAAGATGCTCACGGGCTTATAGCCGTCAGTATCGGCGACGGCGGCACACCCTGCCGGTGGCAGGCAGCGTTTATACCCGGGTCGCATAGAGCGGGCAGTGAACGACAGCATCCTCGACACGCTCGGGTCCCCGCTCGTCAGGGTGGGATCCCCGGCGGAGACCACGGTAGCGGCGAAAGTCGAGTCGTTCAACCCCGGCGGCTCGGCGAAGGACAGGCCGGCGCTCGCGATGGTCGAGGCCGCGGAGGAGGCCGGCGACCTCGAGTCCGGTGACGTCATCGTCGAGCCGACCAGTGGCAACACGGGCATCGGGCTGGCGATGGTCGGCGCGGCGAAGGGCTACGACGTCCGCCTGATCATGCCCGACTCGAAGTCACCCGAGCGCCGGGAGATCATGAGAGCATACGGCGCCGACCTGGAACTCGTCGAGGGGGAGATAAGCGCCGCCCGCGACCGGGCCGACGAACTCGACGCCCGCGAGGGCTTCGTCCAGATGCGCCAGTTCGAAAACCCCGCGAACCCCGACGCACACTACCGGACGACCGGCCCCGAACTGCTCGAGCAGGTCGGCGACCGGACCGTCGACGCCCTCGTGGCCGGTGTCGGAACCGGCGGCACGCTCACCGGCGTCGGCCGGCGTCTCCGAGAGGAGTTCCCCGACGTCGATGTCGTCGCGGTCGAACCCGAAGACAACCCCATCCTCTCTACCGGCGAGGCCGGCAGCGACGACTTCCAGGGGATGGGACCGGGCTTTGTCAGCGACAACCTCGCCGTCGATCTGATCGACAGCGTCGAGACCGTCGCTCTCGAACCCGCCGAGGCGGAGTGTCGCCGCCTCGCCGGCGAGGAGGGGATCTTCGTCGGGCAGTCCTCCGGGGGGTCCCTGGTGGCGGCAAAGCGCGTCGCGAAGCGGCTTCGCGCCGACCTGGACCGTGAGCCGCTGGTCGTGACCGTCTTCTGGGATTCTGGCGAGCGGTACATGTCCACGGGGATGTTCGACAGCGACGAGTGACCGCGTTAGGCCGCGCTGGAGACGGGATCAGGCGTCGAACTCGGATTCCGTGAGCCGAACCACGAGCGTCTCGCCGACGTCGCGGATGTCGTACTCGGGGATCGTCTCGTCGGTCCTGGCGACCAGCATCGGCTCGACCAGCAGGGGCGGGCGGTCGTCGGTCCCCTCCTCAACTCCCGGTTCGTCGCCGGGGTGTTCGACGCCGTAGACCTTGAGAAAGCGGCCGGTCTCGGCCGGATCGAGACGGTCGTCACGGATGGCATCCGCGAGTTCGCGGGAGAGCCACTCCGTATCGCTTACTGAGGGTTCCCGGACGAGCGCCTCGTCGACGAAGCGGACGAGATACCAGTTCAGGTCGTTGAGCAAAGCGACGGCAGTGCCGAGGCTGACAGTCTCGACGGCGACGGTGTTCTCGAAGGGCTCGTTGAGATCGTAGGTGGCGAGCGCCTCGCGGGACGTCTCCCGGGAGAGCAACTCGTAGCGCAGGTTGATATCCCCGTTCCCCACGAGACAGACCCGCGTCATGATGGCATCCAGACGGGCGCCCGTCAAAGCGATTTCGCTCGGGTCAGCCGGCCGGGGCCTCGGGCCCGATGGCCGACGCGCGCTCGGCCGCGTCGTCCGCCAGGCGCTCGATGTCGTCGGGCTCCGCGTCCTCGATGGTATCGAACGACCCCCGAGTCGCGGGGTTGGCCGGCGCAACGCGGTTGCACCCGACCGGGATGGTCGCCTCCTCGTGGGTGCCGATCTCGCGGGCGCACTGGATAATGGCCGTCTTGTCGGCCGTGAGCAGCGGCCGGTGAATCGGCAGGTCCGTCACCGCGCCGGTAACCCGGAGGTTCGCGGCCGTCTGGCTCGATTTCTGTCCGATCGCCTCGCCGGAGACGATCCCGACCGCTCCCGCCTCCGTTGCGACCCGTTCGGCGACGCGGTACATGAACCGCCGGAGGCCGAGCATCCGGCCCGTGTCCATCTCCTCGACCAGTCTTGCGACCGCGTCGCCGCCGGGCGCGACCGTGAGTCCCAGATCGAAATTGGGGGCGTACCGGCCCAGCCTCGCGACGGCCCGCTCGGCCCGCGCCCGGTGGTCCGGCCCGCCGTACTCCCCCAGGTCGACGTAGAGCGGGTAGATCGGACAGCCACGGCGCATCGCCTCCCAGGCCGCCACCGGCGAGTCGAACCCGCCGCTGACCAGGGCCACGAGCGGCTCCTGGGTCCCGACTGGCAGGCCGCCGGGTCCCTCCCGTTTCTCTACGAAGACGAAGGCCTCCTCCCTGCGGCACTCGACGAACAGAGTCAGATCGGGGTCGTCCAGGTCGACGGCCGGATCGATGCCGGCCCCCTCGGCAGCCTCCCAGACTGCCGCCCCACCCTCGCGTTCGATGTCGGTGGACCTGAAGGCGTGGTCGACGTTCCCGGCACGGCGTGCCCGAACTGCGAACGTCCCCGCCTCGTAGCCCTCGCTCGCCGTCTCCGCAAGCGTTCTGCAGATCGCCCCAAGCGTCGGCTCGGTGCTCGCGGCGGGGCTGGCCGAGACGACGCCGAAGGCGTCGGTCGCGGCGTCGGTGACAGCCTCGATTCGCCCCGGCCTCGTCCGGACGAACAGCCGCATGTGCTGGCGCTCGACCGGATCGTCGAAGCCCCGGTCTGCCAGGATCGCGGCGACGTTGTCCCGGAGCCGGCCCTCCATCCTGTGCTGGACCTGGCGGCTCTTCGTGCCGATCTCGCCGTGCCTGAGGAGGACGGTGTCGGCCCCGGGCGGGTGCATACCGCGTCGTTGACGAGGCGGCGTTAAACAGGCTTCGTTCAGAACGTCCTCAACTCGTCCTCGATCACGCGTTCGGTGATGTCCGTGACGCTCGCGAGCTCCTCGTCGATGGCCGCTGCGACCTCGCTTTCGATGGCCGCGACGTCGGTGCTGTCGCCGGTGATGACTTCCGCGTCGGCGACATGGGGGTTGTCGATCGGCTGGCCGATCTGGCTCAGGAGGCGTACCTGGAGCTGGCGGATGCCCTCGACTTCCTTTGTGACCGAGTGGGCGATCTCCGTGCTGAGGAGGTTGTAGATCTTGCCGATGTGGTTGACCGGGTTCTTGCCGCTCGTGGCCTCCATGCTCATCGGTCGGTTTGGCGTGATGAGGCCGTTGGCGCGGTTCCCCCGGCCGACCGACCCGTCGTCACCCTGCTCGGCGCTGGTTCCCGTCGTCGTGAGGTAGATCGCCCCCTCCTCGTAGTTGTCGGCGGTGTTGACGTGGACGTCGACCGCGCGGTCGGTGTACTCCCGGGCGATCTCGGAGGCGAACTCCTCGACGCCCGTCACGGCGTCGCGGTACTCGTCGATCCCGCCGAGGTGCCTGTCGATCATCGCGGCGGCGACGGTCACGTCGATGTGGTCGTCCTCGCGCTTGCCCATGACCTTGATGTCCTGTCCGAGTTCCGGGTGGTCGGCGCCGTACTCGTCGTTGAGGCGGCGCTCGACGTTGTAGACGATCCGCTCAGTTTCGGTCAGCGGCGCGTGTCCGACGCCGTAGCTGGTGTCGTTCGCCATCGGGACCGCGCCGTCCTCCCCGAAGACCTCCTGAAGATCGCCGCTGCCTTCGCCAAGGTTCACGTCGAGGACGACCTCCGAACCCACGTCGAGTTCCGGGAAGTTCTCGTCTAGGTACTCGCGGGCAGCCTCGAGGGCGACGGTCTCGGTCGGGATACGCTCGCCGGCGTAGGCCTTCGTCGCCCGGCCGACGATGAGCAGGTAGATCGGTTCGAGCACCTCCCCGCCGCCAAACGCGGGTGCGGCGGTTCCGGCGACCAGTTGCGTCTCGTCGGTGTTGAAGTGCAGGACGGTGCCGAACCGGTCGAGGTAGGTCCGGGCAAGCGCCCGCGAGACTGTCTCCGCGACCCCGTCGCAGATAGAGTCGGGGTGGCCCAGCCCCTTCCGCTCGACGATCTCGACGGCCTGGTCCTCGACTGCCCGCCCCGTCGCGGGCTGGACGCGGATGTTCCGGTCAGTCATCGTCCCCTGGGTTCGGTAGGGCCGCGTCTATAACTTTCGGAAACAGTCGTCCCGCGGAAAATTACTCCGAGACATCTCCGGCGAGGAGCAGGCCGAGGTACGACGTCCGGATACCATCCTCGCGGTCGAGCCCCAGGCGGTCGAGCACGGCGAAGGCCCCTTCGCGGGCTGTGTCCAGGCCGTCGTCGACCTCCGTCTCGACTTCGACGAACTCGCCGAGGTCGTCGACGGTATCAAGTGTGACCGTGTACCCATCGAGGGCGTAGCGCTCGCGATCCTTCCGGACGGTCGCCGCGGCCTCGAATCCGAGCCCGTCGAGAATCCGTGCGGCCGTCGAGGCGTCTCCCACCCTGGTTTCGGCCTCCTCGCGCGTCTTCGACGTCTTGTCGACGAGTGGCCCCTTGTAGGTGAGATAGGCCTTGGACTCGCCGTCCTCGGGCGTCTCCCGGCGGACCCGGAGCGCCTCGTCTGTCTCCGCAAAGTCCCTGTGTGGCGCGTCGTAGTAGGTATCCTCCTGTGTCACGGCGCCGAGCCGTTCGGCATCCAGCGATTCGAGCCGTTCCCTGACGGCTCGGTGTGGGGACCTGACCTTCAGTTCCACCTCGTACATAGGTCTACGGTGTGACAGCCGTGGCAAAAGCGACCCGTTTTGGGTACAGTTTTCACAGTCCCTCCCGTGGGCGGAGCCATGGAGCGTTACGACCCGGTCGAGTCACCCGACGAGTCGACCATCTTCCCGTACCACGACCTGACGCCGCCGACAGTCGCGGACGTCGCACGTGCCAGGACGACGGTCCGGTCTCACCTCCCCGAGACGCCGCTGGTCCGCAGTGAGACGCTCTCGGCTGAACTCGACGCGGACGTCTACCTCAAACGGGAGGACACCCTCCCGACGGGTGCGTTCAAGGTCCGTGGCGGCGTGGCGCTCGTGTCCGGCCTCGGCGAGGAGTTTCGCGACCGCGGGCTGGTCGCGGCGAGTACCGGCAACCACGGCCAGTCAGTGGCCTGGGCTGGCCGGGAGTTCGGTGTGGATGTGACCATCGGTGTCCCCGACGGCGCCAACCCCGACAAGGTGGCCGCGATGCGCCAGCTCGGCGCGACGGTCGTCGAGCGCGGCGCGGACTTCGACGAGGCCCGCGAGAGCGTCGAGGAACTCGCGGCCGAGGAGGGGTACCGGTACGTCCACTCCGCGAACGAGCCGGACCTGGTCGCCGGGGTGGGGACGGCCGGGCTGGAGGTCGTCGACGAGTGCCCCGACGTCGACGTCCTCTTTTGCCCGGTTGGCGGGGGCTCCTCGGCCGCCGGCTACTGCCTGACGGTCGCCCCGCTCGTCGACGCGGACGTGATCGGCGCGCAATCCAAAGCCGCGCCAGCGGCTCACCGAGCCTGGCAGGAGGGGACGCTCGCACCGCACGACCGGATGGGAACGTTCGCCGAAGGCATCGCGACGCGGGTGCCATTCGCCCTGACTACGGAGGTGTTGCGCGAGCGGCTCGCCGACTTCCGGCTGGTTTCCGACGACGCCATCCGGGACGCCGTCGCGCGGTTGTACTGCGACGAGCACATCGTGATGGAGGGTGCATGCGGGTCGGCGTTTGCGGCCGCGCTCGCGGCTGGGAACGAACTCGCTGGCAAGACCGTCGTCATCCCCGTCACCGGGCGGAACATCGACCGTGCCTCCCACGAGGAGATCGTCCGGGCGAGCAGCTACGCCTGATACTAACGGCTATACGCCCGTGAGCGATTTCGACCCCCCGCGGGGTCGACTATGCTCACGAAGTTATAGCCGTCAGTATGAGCGACGGCACGTTCGGGCCCGGTGGGGGCGAAACGTTGTCCTTAAGAGTGCAACGACTGACGAAGCGGTATGAGCAACGACTCCGAGGCCGACGAGGCCGACGACGAGACCGTACCCGAAGAACAGGACGCCACAGCCGAGACAGAGGAGCACGAAACTGAAGAGCCTGAAGCCCAAGAAGAGCCCGAGGACCTCCAAGACGGCGACTTCGTCGAGATCGACTACACCGCCTGGACCGTCGAGGACGACAACCTCGTCGACACGACCGACCCCGAGGTCGCGGAGGCGGAAGACGTCGAGACCGACCAGGAGTTCGCACCCCGGACCATCGTCCTCGGTGAGGGCCACATCTTCCCGTCGGTCGAGGAGGACGTCATCGGGAAGCACGTCGGCGACACCGGCGAGGTTGTCGTCGACGCCGAAGAGGCCTTTGGCGAGTACGACGAGGAGGAGGTCCGGACGATCAGCAAGGACAAGATCCCCGAGGACGACCGCTACCCCGGCGCGCAGGTGACCGTCGACGGCGAGCAGGGCTTTGTCGAGACCATCATCGGCGGTCGCGCGCGCGTCGACTTCAACCACCCGCTGGCCGGCGAGGACATCGAGTACGAGTACGAGGTCCTCGGCGAGATCGAGGACCGCCAGGAGAAGGCCGAGGGTCTGCTGGAGATGCTGCTGGACCTCGATCTCAACGTCCACTTCGAGACCGACACCATCGAGGAGGAGCAACTCGTCGAGGACGACGAGGACGAGGAAGAGGAGGTCGAAGCGAGTGAAGGCGAATCAGAGGGGGACGAGGTCGAACCCATATTCGAGACCGTCGAAATCGAGAAGGAGTCGCTGTACATCGAGGCGACGCCCCAGCTGACGATGAACCAGCAGTGGATGTTCCAGAAACAGCAGATCGCCCAGCAGCTCATCGACCTGCTCGGCGTCGACCGGGTCGTCATCCAGGAGATCATCGACGGCGCCGGCATGGGAATGGGCGGTATGATGGGCGGCATGGGCGGTATGGGTGGCGCAGGCGGCGAAGACCTCGAGGAAGCACTCGAAGAAGCTGACCTCGACGCCGACGAACTGGCAGAGGAACTCGGCGAATAGCGGCTCACCGGGCCAGGATGTGCGCCGCGAGGTTCTCGCGGATAATCGTATCGCAGTAGACACAGCGGACGCCGTCGTCGAGGACCTCGAACCGCGGGTCGACGGGCTCGTCCTCGGTCGTGATGCAGTTGTGGTTGGGACACTGCAGAACCCCCGTCACCTCCTCGGGGCGGTCGACGCGGTGTTTCTCGACGACATCGTAGTCGCGGATGATGTTGATCGTCGCCGCGGGCGCGATCAGCGAGAGGACGTCGAGTTCGCTCTGTGAGAGTTCCCTCCCCTCGATCTTGACGATGTCCTTGGTCCCGAGGCGGTCCGAGGGGATGTTCATCCCGATGGAGACGGCGTCGCCGCTCGTCCCGTCGATGCCGAGTATCGCCAGGACGTTCAGCGCCTGGCCGCTGGTGATGTGGTCGATGACGGTGCCGCTCTCGATTTTGCTGACGCGGAGCTCTCTGTCGTCGGTCATCGTTCACCTCCGAGCAGGAGATCGAGCAGCGCCATCCGGACCGGCACGCCGTTGTGGGCCTGCTGGAAGTACTCGGCGTGGGCGGTCCTGTCGACGTCGCTGTCGATCTCGTCGACTCGCGGGAGCGGGTGCATCACGGTGAGGTCGTCTTTCGCGCGGGTCAGCGTCGTGGCGTCGATCTGGTACTGGCCCGCGACCTCCCGGTATTCGCTCTCGTCGGGGAACCGCTCGCGCTGGATGCGCGTCACGTAGAGGACGTCGAGGTTCGGGAGGATGTGTCTGAGTTCGGTGTGTTCCTTCACCGAGGAGCCGGCCTCGTGGAGGTCGTAACGGACGTTTCGTGGGAGCTTCAGCGACTCCGGGCTGATGAAGTGCTGGCTCGTCTCGAAGTTCGTCAGCGCGTGGGCGAGTGAGTGGACGGTCCGCCCGTACTTCAGGTCGCCCATGATGCCGATGGTGAGGCCATCGAGGCCAGCGCTCTCCTGGATGGTGTAGAGATCGAGCAAGGTCTGTGTCGGGTGCTGGCCGGCACCGTCGCCAGCGTTTATCAGCGGGACGTCGACGAAATCGCTGGCCATCTTCGCCGATCCCTCGCTCGGGTGTCGGAGGACGAGCGCGTCGGCGTAACCCTGAATGACCCGTACCGTGTCTGCGAGACTCTCCCCCTTCTTGACGCTCGAGGCGTCGACCGGCCCCATGTCGACGATGTCCCCGCCCAGGCGCTTGATCGCGGCGCTGAAACTCATCTTCGTCCGCGTGCTCGGCTCGAAGAAGAGCAGCCCGAGGAGCGTTCCCTCGTGGCGGTCGGCGTAGGCCGACGGCTCGGCCGCGATCTCGCTCGCGCGGTCCAGGACGGCCTCGATGTCGCCACGCGTGAGCTGTTTGGCGCTTATGATGTGGTCGTGCCGCATCGAGTTGAGGGCCGTCCCCGACGCTCTTGAATCTCCCGGAGCGCCCCAACCGTTTTGTATCATCGGACGGCCAGCCCGCCCCATGCTCGCGATCGCTGGCGGCAAGGGTGGGGTCGGCAAGACGACGACAGCGCTCGGCCTGGGTCGCGTCCTCGCACGAGCGGGACGTGATCCGATTGTCGTGGACGCCGACGTCGACATGCCCGACCTGGGGCTGCTCGCCGGTGTCGACCGCGAACCCTCGACCGATCGACTCGCAGACGGCGCACCCATCGAGCGCGCCATCCAGCACTCCCCCGACCACTCCGGCCTCGGTATCGTCCCGGCCGGCCGCCCCGAAACGCTCCCGGCGGCGCTGCGACGACTCGAAGGCTGGCACGGCCCGGTGCTCGTCGACTGCCCCGCCGGGGCCAGCAGGGACGCCGCGCGTCCGCTCCGTTGCTGTGATCGCACAGCACTGATGACGACGGACACCCCCGAGGCACTTGAAGATACCGCGAAGACGGCGGCCGTCGCGGAGGTTCTGGAGACCTCGCCGGTCGTGGCGGCCGTCCGGGGTGACGGCACCCGCCGCGCTGAACCCTGGTTCGAGTGTCCGGTTGTGCGAGTACCCACAGTCGAGACGAGGCCAGTCTCCGCTCACCCCCGCTTTCGGGGGGCGTGTCAGCGACTGATCGACATCTCCCGTCGAGACGAGGCCAGAATATTTAAGCGGAGGTAGGTGGTAGTCATCCTAGGATGACCAACCGGTTGCGGACGGGGATCGACGTGCTCGACCGGAAGCTGGGAGGTGGGTTGCCAGCGGGGAGTATCGTCGCGCTGACCGCGCATCCGGCCAGTCAGGGCGAGCTGTTTCTCTACGAACTCACGGCGACGCGGGGGACGCTGTGGCTGTCGCTCGACCGCACCACCGAGGCGATCAACGAGAGCATCGAGCACACGCCCGCCGAGACCGGCGATCCGACGGTCCGCCACATCCCCGGGGAGGCCCCGCTCGACAACGCTGGCAAGCTCGTCAGCGCCCTTCCCGAGACGTCGAATCTCATCATCGACCCTCTGGACGTCCTGGAGTCCCAGGAGCCCCCCTCTCGCTTTCGCAGCTTCATGAACGACATGCAAAACCACATCTTCAACACCGACAGCCTCGCGATCCTCTACTGTCTGGACGGGCGGAGTGTCCCGCCACTCAGGGACACGACCGAGCACTTCGCGGACGTCGTCTTCGACCTGCAGACGACCCTCGAGGGTGACCGGGTCGCGAACAGGCTCGCAATCCCGAAATTCCGCGGCGGGCGCGCGCCGGCCGACACGATCAAGCTCGATCTCGTCGAGGACGTCTCCATCGACACCAGCCGCGACATCGCCTGACGGTATACCGGCCGACGTAAGCCCTGATACTTTCAGCCGGGAACGTCCGGCTGAGACGTATCAAAAGTTACGTCGACCGGTATAACTTCGTACGGGATACCGACCTCTGTCGGAAAGACTATACATCTCTCCCCCCACACTAAGAGTGATGTCACGGAAGATCAAGATCCTGCTCGTCGTCCTGACGATCGCCCTCGTGTACAGGGTCGTCATTCAGGATTGACCTCCTCTACGGATCGCACAGCACTTCGAACAGCCGACTTTTCTTCGACCCCCGGCTCGAACGCCTTACAAGTCCAGCCCCCCAGCACGGGGTATGTACGGCGTGGTCACGCGCAACGAGGCGGAACTGACGTGGGTGGAGTTCGAGCGCGGCTGCTACGAGATGAAAGACGTCACGGGCCGGGCCGAGGAACCGGTCGAAGACGCCGTGAACATGATCTCCTGTTTCGGGGACAACGCCGCAGTCGAGGGGAATCCGGACGTCGCCTCGATCAGCGCCGACGGCAAGGTTGCGACGCGCGAACAGCCCTACTTCGACTGGTCGTACGTCTGTCCCACTCACGAGGAGTACCGACGCGGAATCCTGGAGATGGTCGAGGACGCCGCCGAGGCAAACGGCAGTGTCCGCCTCGACGACGTGGGCTTTGCCCGCCCCGAGTACTGCCACTGCGACCGCTGTGACGAGCGCTTCGAGGCGAGTGAGTTCGATGACCGCAACGCGTGGCGAGCGAGCGTCATCACCGAGTTCGTCGCCGAGGCACGCGAGCGAATCTCGGGCGACATGCTGCTGACGCTGTATCCCGATCCCTACCCCGGACATCTCTACGAGCGAAGCGGCATCGACGTGAAGGCGCTGGAAGCGTACGTCGACGAGTTCGTCGTGCCGCTGTACGACATGGCGTACACGACGACGTACTGGCTCGAGATCATCGCCAGCGGCTTTGCAGACCTGGTGTCGATCCCGCTCAGCCTGGAGCTGTACGCTGTCGAGGTCGACATCGACAACCTCGTCCACGCGATGGAGGTCGCCGACGCGTACGCGTCGACCGTCTTCCTGGGGTACGACGCGAGCAACGCCCGGGCCGCGATCCGGCGGATGCGCGCGGACGAACGGGACGGCGAGTCCCACGGCCCCGGGGTCGAGGACACGTAGCTACTTGACAGCGCCCCGTGTGCACACGACAGCACATGTCATCCTACGCCACGGCCGCCAGGCTCGTCAATCTCCGGCGGCTTCGAGCGATCTACGCCGCCGTCCGACACGACGCGGGTACTGTCGAGCACTCTGAGACCACTGACCCCGAACTCGTCGCTCTCGTCGCCGAACCGTACGAGTCACTGGACGGGGCGCGCGACCGTCTCGGCGAACTCGAGGAACTGCTGCGCCGCCGGGAGGACAGGCGGGCGGTCTTCCTGACGATATACACCGCCATGACCCGGGCGGTGCAACACAGCATCGAGAACGGCACGTTCGCCGACCCGGAGTGGATGCGTACCTACACGGTCACCTTCGCGAACTACTACAGGGAGGCCTTTTCGAACTTCGAGCAGGGTCGGGTCCAGGCGGTACCCGAACCGTGGCGCATCGCCTTCGAGACCGCGGTGAGTGGAGACGCGCTCATCGTCCAGGACGCATTTCTGGGGATCAACGCGCACATCAACTACGATCTCGCGCTGGCCATCCGCGACGTCGGTGTGGACCCGAACAGGGCGGTCAAGCGGGAGGATCACCGGGCCATCAACGACATCCTGGCGCGGCTCGTCGACGCACAGCAGGCGGCACTGGCCGACCTCTACGCGTCGGGTATCGACGACGTGGACGTAACCCTGGGTCGCTTCGACGAGATCGTCTCGCTGTTCACACTGACCGAGGCCAGAGCGCAGGCCTGGCGAGTCGGAACCGTGCTTGCCGATGTCGACTTCCGACCGGTCGAGGCCTACGCACGGTGGGTGCTCCGGACGACTGCCACCGGCGGTGCAGTGTTCGTCCTCGCGCCGTCACTCTCCCCCGACGTGATGCGGGTGCTGGAGCAGGTGGAACGCGGGGATCAGTTCGACTTCGGGGAAACGCTCGAAGCCGTGTCCCGTGAGGTGTCGAAGGCGACCGATGGATCGTCATAGCCGCCGGTCGCGCCAGGTCAGCAGCTGCTCGCGGTCGCGCGTGTCCGCCGGAAGGTCCTCGAACCACTCCGCCGCCGTAATCTCGTCGTCTGGATCACGGACAGAGGGTTCCAGTACGTCGGCGCTGACCTCGGCCTCGAAGACGGGCAGGACGCCCCAGACGCTGTGGCCGTCAGCGTGGAACTCGACGCGGCCGAGCAGGCCGAGGCCGTCGTAGCTCGCTGTCACGCCGGCCTCCTCTCCCAGTTCGCGTTCGGCTGCCGCCCGGAACGACTCCTCGGGCTCGGACTCGCCGCCGGGGAGGACCCACATCCCGACGGCCGCGTGGCGAACCAGCAGGAGTTCGCCGGAGGGGCGGTACGCGAGCGTGTGTGCGCCGTAGGGGGCGCCGTTGTCCCGGATGCGCGTCGCGACGGTCCGAAACCGGGGGCGCGAGACGTACTTCGTCGTCTCGAACTCCAGGTAGTCCGTGTGGCCCTTGGAGAGCCGGTGGTAGGTCTGCTCGGCCTGCTGGTCGGCCTCGTCGGCGAGATACCAGAGGTCGTCGACTGTCGTCATCGCGACGCCGAACGCGACGGATATCTGCAGGGCGGTTGCAGCTGTCTCGCCAGCGAGGGTGGAAGCGTAGAGCCGATCATATCTCGGGGTTCGTGCGACTGGACAATAAGTGTTCGACCTCGAAGCAGTCCCTTTTTATCGAATCATCGAGTACCGCAGGGTATGACATTCGAGGAAGAAGACAGCGTCATTCTGCACGACGAACACAGCGAGTACGACGGTGAGGAAGGCACTGTCACCCGGGTCGTTGAGACGATGTTCGGCGACGCGAACTACACGGTCAGCTTCGAGGACGGCCAGGAACAGGGCGTCCCCGAGGACAACCTCGAACCGGCCGAGTAGGGGATGTCGTCTGTCCCCCTCCACTACGTCGACCTCCGCGCGTTCTGTTATGTCACAGAGGACGACCCGCGGGTCGAGGACGCGCTCCGGACACTCCTGCCCGAGGACTTCGAGATCGGCCGCGCCGAGTCGGAGGGGTACCACGGCGACCGCATCCTCGTCCTCTCGGCCAGAGTCGAGAACGCCGACGACGTGCGGACGGTCCTCGACCGCCTGGGCGCCCTCGCCGACGACGAACTCGCCCGGGTGCGCGACGAACTCGACGAGCGCGTCGACGAGAACACCAGCTTCTTTCTGACCCTCGACAAGCAGGCGGCGTTCAGCGGCGAGGTGAAACTGGGCGACGGTATCACCCTCCGCGCGAAGATCGAGGCGTATCCGGCGAAACGGGAGACGGCAATCGAGAACGCGGCGGACCTCCTCGAAGATCTCTGATGGCCGAGTACACGCGGGGGGGCCAGTGAGGATGTACGAGGCGGTCCACGCCCACCCGGACGGGAGGAGCACGGTCGCCCGGATGGCCCTGACGGCGAGCGAGTACGGGTACGAGGGGGTCGTCGTCCGCAACCACGGCGACAGCCCGGCGCAGTACGATCCCGGCGGGATACGGGATGCCTACGGTGTGGACGTCGTCACGGGCGTAGAGGTGCGCGCGGACGATCCCTCGCGGGCGAGCGGGTTCGTCGGCAACCACCGCGAGGGGCGAACAGTCGTCGCCGTCCACGGCGGCGACCCCGCGATGAACCGGTTCGCGGTCGAACAGCCGGCGGTGGATGTCCTCGCCCACCCGATGGCTGGCGACGGCGATTTCAACCACGTCCTCGCCCGCGAGGCTGCCGACAACGGCGTCCGGATCGAACTCCCCCTGCGACCGGTTCTCCACAGCGAGGGCGGCGAGCGCGTCCGGGCGCTGCGGGACCTGAGCAAACTCTGGGAGATTCTCGACGAGTACGAGACGCCATACGTGGTCAGCACCGACCCCCGGAGTCACCTCGAACTCCGTGCCCCCCGGGAGCTGCGGGCGCTCGGGGAGAGCGTGGGAATCGACGCCGAAGCTATTGCTGAGGGCCTGGACGAGTGGGGGCGGCTTGCCGAGCGCAATCGGGGGCGACAGTCTGAGAGCTTCGTCGAGCCGGGTGTGTGGCGCGAGGAGTAGCCCGAAGGGGAATACTTTAGCACGGCGGCGAACAAGAGGCTGGGAGATGGAA
>JAZKRS010000064.1:0-16104 GCA_036626435.1 Haloarculaceae archaeon
ATGACGTACTCGACAGTCCGCAGCTTCTCCTTGAACTTCGGGGAGTTGAGCAGGATTGCGAGCGTCTCCGGGGTCGTGTTGAGGATGTGGGGCGTCTCGTGGAGCATCGCCTGGCGCTCGCTGTCGTCGGTGTCGCCGTGGCGGATGGCGTGGCGTATCTCGACGTCCTCGCCGCGCTCGTCGAGTCGCTCGGTGATCCCATCGAGTGGCACCTCCAGGTTGCGGTGGATGTCGTTAGCCAGCGACTTCAGCGGGGAGACGTACAGGCAGTAGACGCTGTTCTCCAGGCCACCCCCGCGGTCGCGCCGGAACAGCTCGTTGATGATGCCACAGAAGCTCGCGAGCGTCTTGCCGCTGCCCGTCGGCGCACAGATGAGCGCGTTCTCCCGGTCGTGAATGAGCGGGATAGCCTCCTTCTGTGGCGGCGTGAAGAAGCCGCCGTTGTCGGGGACGAACGCGCCGAACTGGTCGACCCACCACTCCCGGACGACCGGTTCCAGCAGGTCGAGCACCTCGCTGTCGTCTATCCCGACGTCGGCGGGGTCGAAGGGTACGTCCCGCCGGGCGAGCAGGTCGCGTCCTCCCGTCATGCCGGCCTCTATTCCTCTCTGAGGTCCGTACCCTCTTGGGGGTTTGGTCGCGGTGGGCTAGTGCCCTTCTCCGGAAACACCTTGCCGGGATTCATGATCCCCTCTGGATCGATAGTCTCCTTGATTGTCCGCATGAGATCCAGCGCGGCGCCGTGTTCCCGGCGCATGAACTTCCGCTTGCCCTGGCCGACGCCGTGTTCGCCGGTGGCGGTCCCACCGAGCCGGAGCGTCTCCTCGACGATGCGTTCGTTGAGTTCGTCGGCCCGGTCCCAGGCGTCCTCGTCGTCCGCTTCGACCAGCGGCGTGTAGTGGAGGTTCCCGTCTCCCGAGTGGCCGACACACGGCGTCAGCAGGTCGAGTTCCTCGCTGACTGCCGTCACCTCCTCGACGATATCGGGGTACGCCGAAATCGGGACGACGATGTCACCCAGGATCGCGACCTCCATATCTTCCTCGTAGGCCCGGATGGCCGGCAGGGCGTCCCGCCGGGCCTGCCAGATGCGGTCCATCTCCTCCTCGTCGGCCTCGTCCCAGCTCGTCGCGTCGTTGTCCTCACAGATGTTCCGTGCGAACTCGACGTCCTCGTCGATCCCGGCGGTGTTGCCGTGAAACTCGAGGATGAGCGTCGGCTCCTCGCGCAACGACACCTCCGGACGGTAGTCGTGTATCATGTCGATGGAGAGCTCGTCGACGTACTCGACTGCGGCGGGTTCGAGCCCGAACCCGATCATCTCCGAGACCGCACTCGTCGCCGCGATCCGCGAGGGAAAGGTCACGAGCGCGGCGCGCTTGTGTTCTGGGATGCCGCTGACCGCGATGGTCGCTTCGGTCACGACGCCGAGCGTCCCCTCGCTGCCCACGAACAGGTCCTTCAGGCTGTATCCCGAGGAGGTCTTGACGACGCCGCTACCACACTCGATGACCTCGCCGTCGGGGAGAGCGACCTCCAGGCGCCGGACGTGATCGCGCGTCTCGCCGTACTTGACGGCGTTGAACCCGCTCGCGTTGTTCGCGATCATCCCCCCGATGGTCGCGACGTCGCCACTGGAGATACCCGGCGGGAACCGGAGGCCGTGCTTGCCCAGTTGCTCGTTGAGAGCGTCGTAGACCACCCCTGGTCCGACCGACGCCTGCAGGTCGGCCGGGCTAACCGAGACGTCGTCCATCTCGAAGGTGTTCAGGACGATCCCACCGGCGGCCGGGATCGCGTTCCCCTCCAGGCTGCTCCCTCCCGACCACGGTGTCACTGGGATTCCGCGCTCGTTGGCGGCTTCGAGAATTGTCGACACCTCCCCGGTCGTCCGGGGCCAGGCCACCGCGTCGGGCACCCTGGGCTCGTGTGGGCTCGCGTCGACGGCGAACTCCTCGCGGCGACTCGCCTCGAAGTCGACGCGCCCCCCGGGGAGGATATCGGACAGAAATCGACAGTCGTATCCGGCCGTACTCGGTTCCATAGGCGCCGTATGGCTCCTCCGACAGTTAATGTTCTGCTACTCCTGTGTGTCTATCTCGGCCCGATATCCGGGCCTCTCATCGAGCCGACCGAAGGTTATACACCCGGTCAGTCGACCGCCGGCAAAATGCTATATCGATATGTAGTTCATACGGTGAGAAAAGCCACCTGCGAAACTGCCGCTCCGAGAAAGACATTTGCTCGGTGAGGTCCGAGTGCCACGCGATGCGACCGAGGACGATTTTCGATATCGCGCTGGCGGCTCTCCTGGCAGTCAGCCTCTCGGTCGCCTCCTCCGGCGTCACGTTCTCTGCCGGACTGTTCTGGGCAATGGTCGAAGCCGTGCTGAGCATCGACATCACGATTTACCTGATCGTCGCTGGCGTGTTCGGGACGCTCTACGTCAGCTACATCGCGATCTACCTCCCGCGAAAGCAAAGCGAGAACACGCCGCGCTGACGACGCCACGTTCGATCGATAGACCGGGAGCTACGTGGCAAATCCCCATCGCGCCTTCGATTGACTTCCTCCCCGCCGTGAACAGAGCGGGATCGAAGATCCCGCAAGCAGTCGGGCAAAGCCCGACGACGACGAGGATTCCTCCGTGGGTAATCCACCCAGCCGATTACCCCGGCTGTGAACTTGCGGGTTCGCTGATGCTGGGTTGGTCAGGCGACCACGACTGTTCCCCACAATCGGCGGGTATCCAGTCGTGGTCATTCCACTGCCAGTACGCCCCATCAGAGGGTGCGTCCCTGCCGCGTTCAACAGACAGGGCAGCAGGCCGAGCCATCGGCCCACCTTCAGACTGCAAGATATTCCACGCCCCCGCAACATCCGCGTGCGCCTCCAAGTCACACGCGTCACACCGGAATGAATCACCACTCCGAGAGACCGCATCACTGCCACATTCAGGGCACGTGCTACTCGACGCGTACTCACCAGTCTCCGTCACAGTGATGCCGACATCACCAAGGGTGAGTTTAACCCGAGTACCGAGTTGCCGGTGTGACCAGAACGCATGCGTCTTTTCGTTCACATCCGCTGACCAGTGCGTTGAAAGTACGTCAGTCAAATCACCGACGTACACCGTGTCAACGTTCCGTTCAAGCAACCACTCGGCAGCGTGTTTCACCGCTGCGTTCCGGCTGTGATCACGCTTCCGCGATCTATCGTCGTAGATGCGACGAATACGGTCGCTCGTCCACTGGTCCTCTGGAAGTTTCGATTGGAGTGTTGCGATTCGTTCTGACTGCATCTGGAACCGTTCAAACTCCGGGCGTGCGTGGTACACGGCAGTATCACCGTCTTCAGTGACGACCGCCAGCGTGTTGTTTGCACCGACGTCGATTGCTGCTGAGTGCGTCGTGTTCTCGAGATCGAGTGTATGAGTGAAAACATCCTCCCGCTGTTGTCTGAGGTCGTCTGGGTGAATGCGGACAGGATGCTGGACACGAAGCTGATCAGCGTGTTCCTCGTAGATGAGTTCCAATCGACTGTCGTCGCCACGCCACTGCGGATCGCCACGAACCTGGAGCGTGACGCGCTCGTTGTGCTCGAAGTCGTACCGGTCTTCAAGCACGTCACCGACGCCGAATTCGACTGTACTTCGCTGATCGTTCCAGTCGAACGTATACAGGTCATTCCGGACAAGACCATGCAGCTCGTAGCCGTCGTCGCGGTTCCCCCAATAGCCAGGAGGTGACGGCTTCTCTGTCACGGCTTGATTCGTCTCGTCACGGTACAGTGAAAGCAACTCAAACTGACTACGCCATGCTTCACTGTTTTTCCGGGCAAGTTGCTGGCACGTCGCTTTACCGAGAAGCGGGACGTATTCTTCGTACAGGTCGGTGTATTCGGCATCCCACACGTCGCCATCTTCGTTGAAGTATTGTTGACGGCGGCGGTAGGTGATTTGGTTCCAGAGTGGGGCGTGTGCGGCCAGCCAATCGAACAGGCACTCCCGATACCGGTCACTGACCGGGTCGGCAGTGTACGTATTCGTTCGTTGTGGCCGGTCGCTCACACGCGGAAATACAGTGTCTATTAGTATAAACGTATGGATTACAGATGGCCTAAGTCTGGTGGTTTGTTGTATATCACGTCGAATTCATCCCCGTCCTCGAAAAGCGAAGCTTTTCGGTTGCAGCGAGAGCTTCGCTCTCGCCATGCCGCTCAAGCGCGAGGCTTTCTCCTCATACTTCCGTAAACGTTATACTGGTATATGGAATGCCGGCCGCCCGGCCCGCTTTCTCGCATCCCCACCGGACGCCAGCATCTGAGTGTCTCGGCGATCTGCGCTAGCCGACTGTCCAGGCGAGAAAAACGGACGTCATACAAAGATACATACATCGTGATAGCCCACAACACTGGTATGCCACGCGAGGGGTACCAGGAGAAGCTAGATCGGGTCCGCGACGACGTCCTCTACATGAGCGAGGTCGTACTGGAGCGGCTTCGGATGGGGCTCGACGCACTCGAACGGAAGGACAACGAGATAGCGTGGGACGTGATTGAGGGTGACCACGAGGTCAACGAAATGTACCTCGAACTCGAGAGTGACTGTGTCGATCTGCTGGCCCTCCAGCAGCCGGTCGCGGGCGATCTGCGCTTCATCGCGGCGTCGTTCAAGATCATCACCGATCTCGAGCGCGTCGGGGACCTGGCGACAAACCTGGGGGACTACAGCCTCGATGCACAGCAGGCCGTGTTCCCGGAAGTCGATGTACAGGAAATCGGCGACGCGACGATCGAGATGGTCGAAGAGGCGATGGCAGCCTACGCCGCCGAAGACGCCGAGGCGTGTTACGAGATCGCCGACCGCGACGACGAGATCGACGTGATGTGCGAGCGCGCCTCCGAGACCGTCGCACGCGACCTCATCGAGCGCGAAGATGCCGGCTCCGAGGAGGAGATTCAGCGACTAATGCGGGACGTTTATCGGCTCCTCCTGACGATCCGCGACCTCGAGCGCGTCGGCGACCACGCCGTCAACATCGCCGCGCGCACCCTCTACATGGTCGAGAACGACGACGACCTGCTCTACTAGCGCTCGGCGGTCTCGAGTCCGGACCCGGTGATGCGGAACTGCCCCGTCGCACCGGCCTCGCGGGCGTGGTGTTTTTCGAGCGTCACCCGGCGGTTCCCGCCCCGGAAGCGATCGAGCCGGAGGATGACCGCTGACCAGTGATCGAGCGTATGGCCGCCCAGCGCGCGCGTCTGGTCGGAGTCGGGGTCCGTGAAGACCTGGTTGGTGAAAGCGACCGCGAGGTCGTGTTTGCGGGCAAGCGACAGCAGGTGAGTGATCTGGCGAGCCACCGCACGCAGAGCCTCCCCCGACTCCTGTTCGGTCCGTTCGAGCCTGTAAAATCCCGTCGCGCTGTCGAGGACGACGAACGCGACCTCGCCTGCGAACTCGGCGGCGTCCTGGACGGCCTCCGTCTGTTCCTGGAAGGTGAGCGCCTCAGAGATGATCAGCCGCGAGGCGAGGTCGTCGACCGACTGGTCCCGGCCGGCGCGGGCACTCGCCAGCTGTTCCATCCGGTCGACTGACAGCCCCTCCGTGTCGATATAGAGCGTCGACTGACCGGCGGCCGCGGCCCCCATCGCCGCCGAGAGGACGAGATTCGTCTTGCCGGCTGCGGGCGGACCGTACACCTGCGTGACCGCACCGCGCTCGAACCCGCCACCCAGCAACTCGTCGATGGCGTCACAGCCGGTCGGAATCGAGTCGCTCACAACCGTGGGTTCGGCCCCCTCCGATTAAAACGCTCGCACATCGAGATCGTCCTGTCCGTCTCCGAGGATAGCAGCCCCGATCGGGATGAGAAAGGCCGGACACGACTTTCCACGCCCATTATATTTTCATCTGTGATATCTCCTTCCGAAATTTTATAGTTGCTGTCATTTGTAGATAACCTGAAGAATGAGTGCGACATCCGGGAATCTGATCAGGATCCTGCACATCGACGACGACCCGGATTTCGCAGACTTGGTTACGACCGCTCTCGAGCGGGAAGACGAGCGATTTGCAGTTGAGACGGTGACGAGCGCCGAGAAGGGGGTAGATCGACTTAGCGAGGACGTCGACTGTGTCGTCAGTGACTACGAGATGCCCGGAACGAACGGCATCGAACTCCTCAAGACAGTCCGCGAGAGCCATCCGACTCTCCCGTTTATTCTGTTCACCGGCAAGGGCAGCGAGGCGATCGCCAGTGATGCCATCTCAGCCGGGGTGACAGATTACCTCCAGAAGTGCTCCGGGATAGAACAGTTCGAGTTGCTCGCAAACCGTATCACGAACGCCGTCGAGCAGACTAGCACCCGTCGCCGGGCGAAGGAACAGCACCGAATCAACACAGTCATCCGCGAGATTAACCAGGCGCTCGTGCACGCGACGAGGCGCGAGCGCATCAACCAGCGCGTCTGCGACATCTTCACCGAAGCCGACCTCTATCAGTTTGCCTGGATCGGCGTGGTCGACCCCGAGACGGACAGAATCGTGCCACAGGCGTCGGCGGGCGAGGACGAGGGCTATCTCGACGAGATCACGGTCACCGCCGATCGCAGCCCCACCGGTCGGGGCCCCGGCGGCACCGCCATCCAGGAAGACAGGGTCGCCGTGACACAGAACGTCTACGAGGACGAGGCGTTCACTCCCTGGCGCGAACAGGCTCTCGAGCGCGGGTTTCTGTCGGTCGCAGTGATCCCGCTGAGGTACGACGACAGACAGTACGGCGCCCTCTTTGTCTACGCGGACCGCCCGGGTACCTTCGACGAGTCCGAGCGATCGCTGCTTGCGGAGCTTGGCGATACTATCGCTCACGCCTACCACCGACTCGATATCCAGAGCCAGTTCGAGGACCAGTATCAGGAGCTGTTCGAGGAGGCGCCCGTGATGTTCCTGTTCACCCGGGCGGTCGACGGAGAGCCGATCATCGAGGACTGTAACGTGCGCTTTGCCGAGACGCTCGGATACACGCGCGAGGCGTTGTGTGGGCGGCCGCTTGCGGAGCTGTATACCGAAGAGTCCGCGACGGAACTCCTGGACGGGGGTGGATACGACCGTGCTCTCTTGGGGGAGTTCGAACAGGAACAGCGGGAGCTCGTTACGCGTGACGGGGACCACGTCACTGTGCTCCTCAGGGCGTCGCCACGGCGAAACCGGGACGGCGATATCGTCGGTACCCACGCTCTATTCGTCGACATCACCGACCAGACCCGCCTCGAAACACTCGAAGCGCTCCGGGAGCGCATGGAGTTCGCACTCGAGGCGACCGACTCGATCCTCTTCGACACCGACCTCCAGACGAGGAGAGAAACGAGACACGGCCCCTTCGAGCGGTTGTACGGCATCGAACCCGACCGGGCGATGACGAGTGAGGAGTTCTACGCCCGCTGTGTCCATCCCGAGGACAGGGAGCGATTGCGAGAAATGCAGCGTACGGAAAATCTGAAAGATGGGTCGGGAATCCTGGAATGTGAGTTTCGGACTCATCCCGGGAGGGGGAGCGAACGCTGGATCAGGATGGAGGCGTACGTGTCCTCGGATCCGGACGGCACGCCACGTCGGCTCATCGGGCTGGACACGGACGTCACCGCACGCAAAGAGCGGGAACAGGATCTGGAGCGGTACGAGACGTTCGTCGAGGCTTCGGGGGACCCGCTGTTTACCCTCGACGCCGACGGGCTGATCACGTTTGTCAACGAGGCGTTCGTCGACCTCACCGGATACGACAGGGACCACCTGATCGGGAAGCGCCCGTCCGCGTTCACCACACCGGAGGACATCGAGCAGGGCGAGAGGATAATTCGGTCGCTGGTGGAGACGCCCGCTGTCCGTGAGACGTTCGAAGTGGAAATTATCACGTCTGACGGCGAGAGAATTCCCTGTGAAAACCATGTGGCGCTGCTCCCGTCCGACGACGAGTTCAGGGGAACCGTCGGGATCCTGCGGGATATCAGCGCCCGCGTAGAACGTGAAGTGGAACTCGAACGCCAGAACGAGCGCCTGGAGGAGTTCGCCAGCCTCGTCTCCCACGACCTCCGGAACCCGCTGACAGTGGCCTCGGGCAACCTCGAACTGGCACGGGAGCGGTGTGACTGCGAGGAACTCGATGCGGTGGCAAACGCCCACGACCGGATGCGCGATATGATCGAAAACCTCCTAACTCTGGCCCGGAGCGGAGCCAGCATCGACGAACTCGAGACGGTCGATCTGGCTACCCTCGGCCACATCTGCTGGGATACAGTGGCCACGGCGGATGCGACCCTGGTCGTCGAAACAGACTACCAGATCAGGGCTGATCGGACGAGGGTCCGACAACTCCTCGAAAACCTCATGCGGAACGCGGTCGACCACGGCTGCGAGGACGTGACGACGACGCTTGGACCCCTCGAGTCCGGCTTCTACCTCGCAGACGACGGGCCGGGAATCCCCGAAGACGAGCGCGAACAGGTACTCGAAAGCGGGTACTCGACCTCGGAGGAGGGGATCGGGCTCGGACTGGCGATCGTCCAGGAGATCGTCGACGCACACGGCTGGGAGCTTCGGCTCACCGACAGCGCCGACGGCGGGGCGCGATTCGAGATCACCGGCGTCGAAACGATCCCGTGACCCGGGTCACTGCGAGTCCGGCGCGGCTGCGTCCGGAACACGGCCGATCATCGAGCGAACCGCCACGTCAGTGACGGGTTCGAGCCCGAGCTGTGGCCTGAGAGCCGCCAGGATGTCGTCCAGCAGCGCGACTGCCCACCGGTGAAACGGCGCCTCTGTAGCCCCGCCCTCCGTCGCCAGCCGGAGCGCAGGCACCCAGTCGAGGTGGGCGTCGACGTGGCCGGCGAACTCCTCGTGTTCTCCGGCATCCAGCAGGATCGACCCGTACTCGAGCAGGAGCGCGACGTGGTCGGGCGGGTACGCGTCGGGAAACGCGACGTCGAGTGCGGCGTAGCGCTTGGCCATTTCCTCTGCCGGGGGGCCACCCATCAGACCCGCCCGGTTGCCGTACCACGGCTTGTACGGCGACTCCGCGGGCGGCGCGTACGGCGTCTCCATCGCCTGGAACAGCCCGAGATACGACTCCGTCAGCGCGCCGACCGACGTCACCGGGGGTGGGTCGGTCTCCACGTCGTCCAGGCCAGCCGCGGCGGTGGCCTCGACCAGCACGTCCCGAAGCTCCCCGTCTTCGACGCTGGCGACGAGTGGCCCGTCCGGTTCGCGGAGACAGTTCGAGAGCGCCACCAGCAGGTCGGCCCACGCGTCTGCCCGCTCGAGTGAGGTCGCGGCCGCCATCTCAGACCACCGCCACGACGATCGGATCCTGGACTGCGCCGAACACGATCACGTACCGGAGGAGGAACGTCGCGAGGACGCCCGCGAGCAGCGATGCGACGAGCGCCGGCTTGACGACCAATCGCGTCATCGTCGTCTCCTCGCGCGAGTACCAGATCCACGCCAGGATCGGGCTCGCAACCAGCGAGACGGCGATACCGGCGGCCAGCAACAGTACGAGCGTGTTCAGCTCCCCGTTTAGCAGGGCCATCGACCCTTTGCCGGCCGGCGAGGCACCAACCGATCTCCAGAGCACCCAGAGCAGTCCGCTGGTGAGCAACATCCCCGCGCCGACGGCGCCGGCGAAGCCGACGACGAGACGGTCCGTCGTCCCCTCGAAGGCGACCGTCAGAGCCAGCGAGGCCGCGACACCCGCGGCCACGCCGCTCACGATGAAGGTGAGCGGCAACAGTGCGGGGTTGTTCCAGAGGGGCACCGACTCGATCACTGCCAGTTCGAACCCGGTGTAGACCGTCCCCAGCGCGACCGCGGCGCCGACGAGCGTGACGGTCCAGTAGGCGCTCCCGCCGGGCCGGGTCAGGTTTGCGAGTCGATCGAGGGGGTCCCTGAGACGGACCAACCCGGCGACCGCCCGGGGGAACGTGCCCGGACCCTCTGCGCCGCGAGCGCGTTCGCCGAAGTGAAACCACAGCGCCTGCAGCGCCGAGAAGACGGCGAGGGACACGAGGATCCAGGTCCCTCGGGTGATCCACGACCCAAACTCCGAGAGCGTGATCGGGAACAGGACGCCGGCGATCGGACGCGCGAGGTGGGCGAGGATCGCGATCCCCGAGACGGCGGCCGCCACGACGGCGGTGAGAAACGCCCACCGGGTGAAGGCCATCGCTTCACGTCGCTGCCCGTCACGGCTGCGGGCGTATCCGACGACCCCCGCGAGGTACGCCCCGCCGCCCAGCGCCGCGAAGAACAGGTAGATGGCGGTCAGCAGGTGCCAGTGCGTGTGATCGATCCAGGCGAAGCTGGCTGATGTCATACCCGATCACCTCAGTCGGCCGCTTCCTCCCCGGCCACGTCCTCTGCGCCTTCTGGGGCCGATTCGACGATCACCTGCGTCCGGCCGTCCCGGTGGAACCGCTCGGTCGCCTCCTTCGAGGCCTCAGAGAGCAACTCGTTGATCGGCCCGGCGTGGAGCGCGTCGCCGACGCACTCGTCGACGCAGGCCGGCTCCAGCGGGTCGTCCTGCTCGTGTTTCGGGGGTTCGCCGACGCCGCTTCCCGGCCCCCTGTCCAGGCACAGGTTGCACTTTTGCATCAGGCCTTCCTCGTCGTACTGCGGGGCGCCGTACGGGCAGGCCCATCCGCAGTAGTGACAGCCGATACAGGCCTCCCGGTCGATCGTCACGATGCCGTCACTGTCGCGTTTCCGGATCGCGTCCGTCGGGCAGACCTTCTCGCAGGGCGCGTCCTTGCAGTGCATACAGGAGATCGAGAAGTTCTGCTGCTCGACGTCGGGGAACTCGCCGGTTTCGACGTTCTCGACGCGGCGCCAGTCTATCTCGCCGGTCTCGGTCCCGTGGCGGTTCTTGCACGAGATTGCACAGGCGTTACAGCCGATGCACCGCGAGGCGTCGAAGTAGAAGCCCCACTCCTTCTGTTCGCTCATCGGGCCTCACCTCCCGACCGCCGAACCTCGATTCCGAGGTGTCTGTCGATCTGTCCCGAGGCCGGGTCGTACTGGTCTGCGCTGTTCAGTTTCATGTTGTTTCCGCCTTCCTCGTCCCGGTGGATCGATCCCTCGCCGAACCCGTAGGGCTCGACGCTAGCCGTCCCGGGGACGATCCGCTCGGTCACTTTTGCCATCAGTTCGGTCTTGCCGCTGTCGGACTCGATCGTGACCATGTCGCCACTCTCGACGCCCCGCGGATCGGCGTCTGCCGGGTTGAGCAGGACGTAGTTGCCACGGTAGTCCTCGTCTTCGAGGTCCATCCGCTCGGCGAGCTGTTCGAGCGGGTTCTCGAGCGCCTGGTCGCCCGACTGGGAGATAAAGACCGTCCGCGCGTCGATCATCTCCAGCGGGTACTCGTCGGTCACCGACGCGCCGAGCGTCCCCGGCTCGATCCACTGCGGTTCGGTCGCGATCTCCGTCCCGGCCTTCTTGCTCAGCCCCTCGAACAGCTTCGCCTTCTTGTCCAGGTCGAACCAAAACTCCTCGGAGCCGTTCGCGAATCCGGCCTTCTTCCACTTCTCGTAGCCGTACTCGCCTGTGACGACGTAGGTCTCCTCTTCCTCCAGGTCGTCGAGGGTCAGGTCGTGTTTCGCCAGCTGGTCGTTGACGTACTCCTCCTTGCTGTCCCAGGGGAACTGCTCGCCGTGGCCCATCGCCTCGGCCAGGCCGATGACGATCTCGACGCCGGATCTGGTGTCCCACTGTGGCTCGATTGCGGCCTTCGAGCCGGTGACCCAGCCCTGATTCTGGTAGGCACCGTGTCCGCCAGCACCGACCATCGGCTTTTCGAGCTGGGTTGCCTCCGGGAACACGACGTCCGCGTTCCGCGACGCCTCGCTCCAGAACGAGTCGATGGTGACGAAGAAGTCGAGCTGGTCGATGGCGTCGAGCCACTCGCTCGTGGCACCCGACGGAATCGGGTTCCGGTAGTAGAGGCTCATGCCCCTGATGTCGCCGTTCCGGATCATCTCCGGGACGTTGTTCTGGACCGGCTTGCCGGTCATCGCAGCGTATCCCGCCTCCTTGTCCGTCAGGATCGACGATTTCCCTTCGGCGTTGTGTGGTACCTCGATGCCGCGCTCTTCGAACGCGTCGCCGAGGGAAGCGCCGCCGAGCCAGCGCTGGCCGCCGGGCCGGTCGATGGCGCCGACCAGTCCCAGCAGCGCGACGACGTTCTGTGCCCCCTTGAAGAAGTCGGGGCTCTGTCCCAGGCCGGTCCAGGAATTCATCGCCGCAGCGGGGGCCGCCTCGCCGAAGCCGATTGCGATCTCGCGGACCTCCTTTGCGCTGATCGCGTCCCCGTCCTGGACCTCCTCGGCGAACCACTCCGGGGTCTTGTCGGCGACGGCCTCCCTGTACGCCTCGAAGCCGTAGGTGTAGTTCTCGATGAACTCCTCGTCGTGGAGCCCCTCCTCGATGATGACGTTCGCCATCGCGAGCGCGAGGGCGCCGTCCTTCCGGGGCTCGATAGGCAGCCACCTGTCGGACTGTTTCGCGCTCTCGCTGAGCACCGGATCGATGGTGACGACCGTCGCCCCCCGGTCGCGGGCGTCGAGTATCTGCTTTGCCTCCCACTGGCCCGAAAACGTCTCCAGCGGGTCGCGACCCCAGATGAGGAGGTACTCCGTGTCGGGGTAGTCGGCCCAGCGGATGTTCCCCCCGCCAAGGCCCATCAGCGTGCCCGGGACTGCCATCGAGCCGAAACACGTCGGCGTCGGGTGTGGCATGTGGTTTGGCACGCCGAGGAAGTCCTTGAGGAAGGTCTCGTAGAATCCGGTGGCGGTGCCCCACCCCTCCCAGTTGAGGAACGCCTCCATCCCGTGTTCGTCCCCGAACTGCTCGAACTGGTCGGCGGCGTACTGGAACGCTTCGTCCCACTCCACGGGCTGGAGTTCGCCGTCCTTCCTGACGTGTGGCCGTTTGATCCGCTGGGGCGAGTAGGCCTTCTCGAGCTGGGAGAGCCCCTTCGAACAGAGGGTCCCCTTTCGCCCCTCGCCGGCGCTGCCCCGCGGGTGGCCGTCGATCCCGTGGATCTCCTGTGCGCGGCCGTCCCCGTTGAGCGATACCTCCATGCCACACAGCTTGTGACACATCCAGCAGTTGCCGTAGGCCGTCCCCGCGACGGACGCGCCGGTGTCACCGGAGGTGTCCGGGCTGAGCGTACAGCCACCCAAACCGAGTGCGACAGCCCCGGCTGCACCGGTTTTCAGCAGCGAGCGGCGGGTGATTCCGCCGCTCCCTTCGGCGTCGCTCATCTGTTCTCACCCACCGGACGCTCGTCGACGCCGAACTCCTCGAGGACCGCCTCGTGGTACGTTTCGTAGAACTCCTGTTCGGACAGTTCTCCCCGCCAGACGCGCTGTGCGTCCTTCCCCATCTGGCGGCCGAGTTCGTCGTCGAAATCCTGCGGGTCGGACTCCTCGGCGACCAGATCGAGAGGGTTTGTGGTATCACTAGGGTCTGTCATGGCCGGCCTCCTACAGGTGTACCTACACAGGCCGGGACAGTCAGGACAACTCTTCAGCCCTGAAGTCTTTATATGTCCCACCGTCCGCGGCGCCCATATCAGGTCGAGAACAGCTGTGACAGGACGTTCTTTTCTGCGCGCGCGAGCCGCTGTGAGAGCGCCGACTCGGAGACTTCGAACTCCTCGGCGAGTTCCGTCTGTGATACCTCTGGCGGGGAGTCGTAGTACCCCTCGGCCGTCGCCAGTTCGAGGGCCTCGCGTTGCTTGTCGGTCAGTTCACACAGGTCGACCTCGACTGTCTGGCAGTCCACGTCCGAATCCTGAATGTTGAGGACCTTGAGGACGCGCACGCTCTCGGAGACTTTCCGGAGGTCCGCGACGAGTTCGGAGAGCTGGTTGTCCACTGGCAGGTACGTCCTGACGACGAACCGCTCGGGCGTCCGCTCGATGAACCGGGGGACGAGGTTGTACTCCCTGAACACGATACCCGGGCAGTGTGCACAGATGTCCCCCGAGTGGTGGACGATGTCCACTTCCTGTTCCCCGTCGTTCTCCCTGTTGACAGTCACGTCGCACTGGCAGTCCCCCTGGGGGAAGTGGAGTGCCACGTCGGCTATCTCGCCGTCGATTTGCTCCATGAAACACGACCCTTTCGGCTCGATCTCCAGAACGACGTGGATGTCCCGGCTGCGAACCCGGCCCCCGACATCTTCGTTGATGACTGCCTGTTGCATAGTGTGACGGCGTTATCTGAGAGGATGAACAGCGCTGACTTAAATTGATTGCTGAATCCAACGCTTTGCAACTGCCCCGGATACACCTCTCAGGGACGACCGAGCAGCGACCGGACCGCGCCCGAGAGGACGTCCACACCGATTGGCAGGGACGCCTCGTCGACGTCGAAGGTCGCCGTGTGGTGGCCGCCAGGGTGGTCGGTCCCGACACAGACGTAGCCCGCGGTTCCGCCCCGTTCCTGCACCCGTCGCATCAGGTAACTGGCGTCCTCGCTGCCGGCCAGATCGTCGCGGCGGACGACCGAATCGACGCCGTCGGCGCCCCGGGCCACCTCGGCGACGGTACCGACGAGTGCCGCGTCGCTCTGTGCGCTCGGGGCCTCGCCACGCCTCTCGATCTCGACCGAGCAGTCGTGCATCGCGGCCGCGCTTTCGAGCGCCCTGTGGGCGCGCTCGAGCATGGACTCCCTGAGTTCTGTGGTATCACCACGAACCTCGCCCTCGATAAACGCGCCCTCGGGAATGATGTTTGTCGCCGTCCCGCCGCCGACCTTGCCGGCGTTGACTCGCGTCGCACCCGCCTCGTGGCGGGGAATCGCATAGAGGTTCTGGACCGCCGTCGCCATCGCCTGGACCGCGTTGCGCCCGCGGTTTGGATGGCCCCCCGCGTGGGCGCTCTCGCCGGTGAACTGCGCCTCGAAGTTCGAGATGGCGAAGAAGTCGTCGACGCCCGCCACTACCTCACCGGTCGGGTGATCGAAACCGACGTGAATCGCGATCAGGTGGTCCACGTCGTCCAGGTGGCCACTCTCCGCGATGGCCTTGGCGCCGCCGATCTGCTCCTCGGCGGGCTGGAAAATCACCTTGACCGTGCCGCTAAACTCGCTCTCGGCGAGGGTACGGAGGACGCCGAGACCGATGGCCGCGTGGGCGTCGTGGCCGCAGGCGTGCATCGCGCCGTCGTGGACCGACCGAAACCCCTCGCGTGCCGGGACGTGGTCCGGGTCCTCGCTTTCGGCCTGCGGGAGGCCGTCAATGTCGACCCGGAGCGCGACTGTCGGCCCCTCGCCGCCTTCGAGAACCGCAATCGCACCAGTGTGCCCGCCCTCGAGTTCGGCCAGGACGTCCTCGGACGCGCCGGCCTCGCGGGCCCGATCGTACCACCCGGCGATGGTCGCCTCGTCGGGAACCGCGAGCCGCGCGTCCGGGTCCAGCGCCTCACGGCCGACGTGGAGTTCGTCGACGCCGATTCCCCGTATCTCCTCGACGACCCGCGCAGTCGTGTAGAACTCGAGCCAGGCCGGTTCTGGTCGGCGGTGGAGGTCCCGGCGGACCGAGACGAGCCAGTCCCTGTAGCCAGCTGTTTCCATAGCCTGACCCGGGGCTCCAGAGGTGAAATACTATCGCTCGACCCGTCACCGGCTGTCGGCCCCCCGGACCTGTTCGATCTCGGCAGTGACGTGGACGCTGTCGGGGTACGAGCGCTCCGTGACAGACCGGGCAAACTCCTCGTGACCGACGATCTCGATGGTCCGCGTGTAGACGGTGTACCGCCAGGAGTCGAAGGTGCCGTCCGAGCCGACGCCCTTGTACAGGGGGACACGCAGCTCCGTCGGCGGCTTCGGGTGCGGGCCCTTCAGCTCCGCCCCCTTCCGGGTCGCCGTCTCCTTGATGTCGGTGACGACGCCGTCGAGGGCCACCCTGTCCCCGCTCTGGAGCCGAAGCTTCGTGACGAACGGCATGTCTGTCTCTGGTCGACCGGGCGTCAAAACCCATTCGCTTCCCGCCGCTCCGATATTCACTTAACGCGTGACCGAATAGGCACCGGTAATGATAGAGGCCAC
>JAZKRS010000065.1:0-15669 GCA_036626435.1 Haloarculaceae archaeon
CCTCGGCAAAGGCGACACACCGCGAGACGCTGGACTCGCCCCCACGGAACCGCCACGGGAACGTGCCGATCTGGACGCGCTCGCCGAGCAGTTCCTCGGGGACCTGCGCGTTCTCGACGTGAACGATCCCCTCGGGGAACAGTTCGGTGTGCATCAGCTGGTAGCCCTCGGGCGGAAAGATTTCGTCGAGGTCGTCGACTCCCAGGTGGTCGGCCGCCTCGTCGGCAAGCTCCGGGCGGACGTCCCGGACGACGGTGTTCATCGGGTGGTCTGCGCTGCCACAGTCGAGAATGAGGTAGTTGAGGCCTTTCTCCTTGCACCACTCGGCGAACTCCGCGTTCGGCCCGGGGTGCTTGCAGAAGAACTTGTGGGGATCGGCCGTCTCGCGGTGCCAGGCGTACTTCTGATAGCCGGTGTGGATGAAGAGGATGTCGCCCGCCCGGACGTCGGCGACGTCCTCGATCATGTCGCTCGTGTAGATGTCGTAGTCGCCGACCGTATCAGAGATGTCGGCGACCACGGCGTCCCCGACGAGTTCCTCGAGGGGCATCTCCTCGATGTCGCGGCCGTGGGCGACGAAGTGTTTCTCCCCGTCGAGGTGGGTTCCGGTGTGGTTCATGAACTCGATTTTCTGCCCGTTCACCTTCTCGGTGTCCAGACTCTTCTCGTACCACACCTTGGGGTTGTCGTAGGTCGGCCAGGCGGGCGTGTCCTGTGACCACGGCTGTGTCAGGTCGTACATCTGGTAGCCATCGAGCATACGGGCTGTCGTTGTCGAGGACCACGCATTAACGTTTGGGACGGCTCCAGCCGCCGCTGTCTGAAGTGTGTCGGTAACAGTTACCAATGTGCGTACTACAATATGGGAAATCGAGCCCGAGTCAGGGGTACAGACGCGGCTAGAATTCCCTTCGTTCTGTACATGTAAACGTCTGTATTATCACACAGGATAATAGATTCAGCCCTGTCGATACGGGCGCCAGCCCGGGTCCCCCGGAACCGGCGGTCATACTGACGGCTATACCTTCGTGGGCATAGTCGATCCCGCGGTGAATCGACATCGCTCACGAAGGTATAGCCGTTAGTATTAATTACAGCTATAGTGCTGTAAACTTCGCACGGGAACAGGCTGCCGGAGACGGGCACTGCCGTTCTGCCTGTCTGAATCAGTATTCCCCCAGATGAACACGCCTCGCGCGCACGAGTCACCGCCGGGCAATTCACGAGTAGGTCATGTTCAGTTCGATGACGTTCACGGAGTCTTCGATTTTCTGTGGGAACTCCTCCTCGAATCGCGCCTCCTGTACCCGGCTCGACGGGCCGGCGATACTGATCGCGCCGAGCACGGCTCCGTCGCCGTCCCGGATCGGGGCCGCAACGCTGCGGAGACCGTCAAGGCGCTCCTCGTCGTCGAAGGCCACGCCCCGATCGTCGATCCGTTCCAGTTCCGCGAACAACTCGTCGCGCTCGGTGATCGTGTTCGCGGTCAGTGCCGGCAACCCGCGCCGTTCGATTATCCCCTCGACCCGCCCCGGCGAAAGCGACGCCAGAATGGCCTTCCCGAGGGCGGCCCCGTGGAGATAGATTCGCTGGCCGGTGTAGCTGTCGATGTGTACCGCCTGCTCACCCTCCGCGCGGTGGAGAAACACCCCGAGCCCGTGTTCCTCAATGAGCAGCGCGGAGATCTCTCCCGTGTCCTTCGCCAGCCTGTTCACCTCCTGTCTTGCGATCTCGTGAACGTCGTGGTACGTCCGTGCTTTCGCACCCAGTTCGAGGAACCGACAGCTCAACCGGTAGGTCCCGCCCTCGTTGACGACGTACTCGTTTTGTTCCAGCGTCTTGAGGTGATTGAAAACCGTGCTCCGGGGCAGGTTCACCTCCGCCGCGAGGTCGGTCACCCCCACACACTCGTGGTCCTGCAACGCCTGAGCGATCTCGAGTGTCGTCTCGGTTGCGTTGATCGGGACGTTCTCTGACATTGGTCCGCCCCGCGTGTGCCTCGGACTAAACTGTTTCCCTCATCACGGGAAATCCATCCGACTCTGCCGAACCTCTCCCCTTCGAGATCGATCATCCCACATTGCGGGACAGATTACGGTTCGATAAGTGTGTTGCTCGGTGCCAGACAACAGTTTCCCACAATACGGGACCGTTTTGGCCGGGGCGGATAGCCCCTATTCCAGGGGGACGCCGTCGGCGTAGCGGGGCAGGTACTCGCGTCCGCCCTTCGCTACCTGCAACTCCCCCTCTTCGACGACGACCTCGCCGCCGACGATCGTGTGGGTCGGCAGGCCGGTGAGTTCGTCGCCGTGGAACGTCGAATACCTCGGTTCCATCGTGTGATAGAAGTCGTCGTCGACGACCGCAGACTTCGCAAGGTTGACGATCACCATGTCGGCGTCGGCCCCTTCGACGAGTGCGCCCTTGCGGGGGTACAGCCCCCAGCGCCTGGCGTTGTTTTCGGCACAGACCTCGACGAGTCGCTCCATCGTGATCCGCCCCTCGTTGACCCCCTCGCTCATCATCACGGGCAGGAAGTACTCGATACCGTTGTTGTCGCCGGGGATCGCCTCCCACATGTCCCCGTATTTGCCCTGTTCTTTCTCCTTGAATGGTTTCTTGTGCGGGCAGTGGTCGGTCCCGGCGTAGTCGACGACGCCCTCGCGCAGGCCCTGCCAGAGTGTCTCCCTGCTCCACTCACCCCGCAACGGCGGCGAGATCTTCCCCCAGACGCCCAGATCCTCGTCTTTCGTGTGCGCGAGGAAGGCCGGCAGCGTCTCGGCGCTGATGTCGACACCCTGCTCCTGGTAGCGCCGGCAGATATCGACGCCTTCGCCTGTACTCATGTGGACGATGTACGACGTGGAGTCCGTGTACTCGGTGAGCTTCGCGATACTCTCGATTTGCATCGCCTCCGCGACGTTCGGCGAGGCCTCCGTCCAGGCTTCGAGGTCGTTTCGGCCCTCCGCCTGCAACTCCTGGCGGCGTTCGTAGGCCAGATCCTCGTTCTCGGCGTGGAACATCACGACCCCGCCCTCGATGTCCGAGACGGCGTCCAGCAGGTGGTAGACCCGGCCCGAATCGGAGTGTTCGATGCCCAGCTCCGGCGACGCGTGCTTGTACCAGTTGTAGAAGATCTTGAACGACCGGATTCCCTCCTCGGCCAGCTCCGTCACCTCCTCGAAGTGGGGCTCCTTGTGCATGATCGCATGGTAGGCAAAGTCGATGTAGGAGTTCTCTTCGCCGGTCTCGACGAAGAAGTCCATGTCGGGGAGGTAGGGGTCGGGCTGGAGGAGGAAGTTGACGACCGTCGTCACGCCGCCGTGGACGGCGCCGCGGGTTTCGGTCTCGAAGTCGTGTGCCAGCCCTTCGTGGTACTCGTACTCGTACCGCGAGAGCCCCCAGTGGACGTGTGGGTCGATGAACCCGGGGATCAGGTAGTTCCCAGCCGCATCGATAGTCCGGTCCGCATCCGGGAGGGTCTGGCCTGATCCGACCGAGACTATCTCTCCGTCCTCGGCCGCCACCCCACCGATGAGCGTCTCGCCCGGTGTGACGACCCGGGCGTTGATCACTCTGAGGTCTGCCTGTGGCATTGGTACTTAGGCGGTACTCCCGGGACAACTTAATTCTTCGTTCGACCGGCAGCTACGATTCGTCCCGCTGTGCCAGTCCGACGACATCCGCCAGCGTCTCGTGACATTCCGTTGGTTCGACTGGATGGACGGAAAGTGGCTTGTGTCGGCCTTCGACGTGGACGTGGAGTTCATAGCGCTTGCTGTAGGTGCGGTAACAACTCCAGCAACCGACTGCGCCGAATGCGACGCCAACCAGAACGTTTCGTGTCGCGGCGACGTAGGTCCCGACGGCGACGAGAATCAGGCTCAGTATCGCCAGGTCCCACTCGATTGTTTCGAGGTCAATCTGTGTGATGTTGGCGTGATCAACCTTTATTCTCCGCCCGTCTTCCTCGTCGACGAAAACCGCGTCGTCGGTGTATCCGATCCACCCACCCTCACGGAGGGCCATCCGGGTCAGTGTCACCTCCCCACCGCCCGTCTTCGCACCTCCACCGTCTGCTGCGTCCTCTTCCATAGACTGGCGACGAATGGGACTTACTTTGCAGTTGTGAAACGGGCAGTGTGGTCGTGCGAATATCTCCACGACGGTATAGCCGTCAGTGTCAGTCGTCAGCGGGGTCCGGCCCACCGGTCTCGTCGCCGCCGAGGAACCTCTCGTGGAACGGGATGAACGCGCTTTCGTCCTCCGTGATCTCCTCCCACGCAGTCAGTCCGCGTTCCTCCCTCGTCCCGGGAATGGTGTTGTCGAGGATGAACGCCGCGAGGCCCCCAACCGCGATCTCGGTGCCCATGATGATTCCGATCGTGTTCGCAACCTCCGGAATGCCGAGCACCGCACCCAGCCCGGGAACCTGTGCCAGGCCCGCTTCGAGCGACGCTTCGGCACCCTGGACGTTCGAGATGTACTGCGGGATGGACAGCCCGGCGAACAGACCGAAGCCGAGCACGAAGACGTTCCGGTTCTGGTTCAGATCCACGTGCTGGAGCTGTGAGAGGCCGACACCGACGATCTGTGCGAACATCGCGAGGAAGAGCCCGCCGACGATGGAGCTCGGAATCGTCGTCACGAAGGCCCCGAAGTAGCCGATGAAGCCGACCAGGATCATCACGACCGCCCCGACCTGGACGACGTACCGGGATGCGACGCGGGTGATCCCGATCGCGCCGATGTTCTCGGTGTACGACGTCGAGCCGTTTCCGGTGCCCATGATGCCCGCGAAGACGTTGCCAAGCCCCTCCATACCGAGCCCGTGGTTGATCCGCTTGGAGTTCGGCGCACCCTCGCCGGCCATGCGGGCGACCGAGTGGTAGTCGCCGAAGCTCTCGATCACCGACGCGAGCATCCCCGCAATCATCCCGACGGCGAAGGAGCCGCTGAACTGTGGTGGGCCCCACTGGAAGGGCGTGATCGGCCGGAAGGCGGGCGCCTGTGCGATCTGGCCGAGGTTGACCAGGTTCGCAACGCCGGCCACGGAGAGGACGACGGCGAGCAGGTACGCCACCCCCAGCCCGAGCAACACCGGGAAGAGCTTGAACAGCCGGGAGTAGGAGTCGAGATACTGCGAGAAGAGCACGATGAGAACGAGCGTCAGCCCGGCGAGATACCAGTTCTGGGACGCGCTCGTGATCTGCGGGACGCCGATCAGTGCGAGACCGATCAGCGTTATGACCACCGCGATGACCAGCGGTCCCATGTACCGCTTCAGGTAGCCGAAGATGCCCAGGTAGCCGATCAGAACCTCGAGGGCGCCAGCGATGATGATCGCGCCCTGGAGTTCCTGCATCATCACCGCCGAACTCGCGCCGCCGTCCGCGCCGCCGAGGACGCCGATAATCGCCAGCGCCGGCCCCAGCATCGAGAACGTCCCACCCTGGACGATGGGGTATCGGTTCCCGATCGTTGTCTGGGCCAGCGTCGCGACCCCGGAGACGAGGAAGAACGTCGCGACGAGCTGGGCTGTCTGCCCGGCGTCGAATCCGAGCGCGCCCGCCAGCACCAGCGGGATCGCGATGGTCGCTCCCACCATCGTCAGCCAGTGCTGGACGCCGAGCAGTATGGACTGACCCAGTGGCGGCTTGTCCTCGATACCGTACTCAACCATGCTCCCCCCACCGTCCGTCACAGCTTCGCCGCTCCCGTCACTCTCTGACATGGTAACTCCTCCCGAGACTGGCACTGGTGTGGTACGTCATGACTTGTACTTCGATAGTCTTGCCTATACAATAACGGGAGCATAAAACTAGTGATCTTATGCTTGTTTTACATGAACCTCGTTTCGTATCCGTTTGGGCGACGAGTCGGGGATTCGGGGCTGGTCTTCGACAGTCTGGACGGGGGGGTGTCGTACCAAGAGGACGGTGGGAAGACAGATTCGAGTCACAGACTTGATACACTAACCGTCCCCCCCTGTTTCCGGCGGAAATCCACTGGGTTCCGGCCGTCCGACCGTTCCCGGACCACGAGCGCCTGTAACGCCCGGCCCGGCCGGATGTCCCGAAGGTATTTTACGCTCTTGGCGTTCGGTGCTACCATGGGCCCGCAACCCGAGCACGGCGTGCAGGCGGAGCTGGACGTCCGGGTCGAGATGCGTGACGGTACCGAACTGGCGACCGACATCTACCGCCCGACGGATCCGGAGACTGGCGACCCGATCGACGAGCCGCGGCCTGCACTGCTGGACCGGACGCCCTACGACCGCACCGGCGGCCGCCTGCGCCACGGCGAGTGGTACGCCTCCAGGGGCTACGTCATCGCCATTCAGGACGTGCGCGGCCGGTTCGACAGCGACGGCGAGTTCTACATCCACAAAAACGAAGCCGAGGACGGGGCGGACGCCGTCGAGTGGCTGGCCGACCGGGGCTACTGTGACGGTCAGGTGGCGACGCTTGGGACCTCCTACGGCGCCTGGGTCCAGAACGCGCTTGCGACGCAGGATCCCGAGGGCCTCGCCGGGATGTTCGTGAACATGGGCGCGGCCAACGGGCGAAAGAAGACCTTCCGACACAACGGCGCCTTCGAGTTACGCTGGCTGTGCTGGGCGCTGACACTCGGGGCCGGGTTCGCTCACGAGTCGCTGGCCGATCCCGCCGTCCAGCAGCACTTTGCCGACGTCGACGTCCGCGAGGTCCTGCGCGACGGCCCAATCGAGCGCGGCGAGACCCCCCTCGCGGAACTCCCGGGTTACGAGAAGTGGGCCTTCGACATCATGGAGACCGGGAGCGCGAGCGACGACCTCTGGGGGAATCCCGGCGTCAACTTCGAGCGTCACTACGACGAGTCCGCCGACGTGCCCACAGTCTACTCCGGCGGGTGGTACGACTCGTATACAGGCGCAACCTGTGACAACTTCGCCGGTCTGGCGGACCGCAAGGATGCAGACCACTACCTCCTGGTGGGTCCGTGGACACACCTGGCCCGACTGCCGGGCGGTCACGACCACAGCGAGGCGCTGCTCTTTCCGCCGCTGACCTGGGAACAGCCGACCGCCGGCGATCTGGCCTTCGGCGAGGAGGCGACCCGGAAGTACCGCGAGACCCGGCTGCGCTTTTTCGATCACTATCTGCGCGGCGGCGACAGCTGGCAGGATCAGCCCCGCGTGGAGTACTTCCTGATGGGTACCGGCGACGGTCACCGGACCGACGACGGCCACCTGTTCCACGGCGGCGAGTGGCGAAGCGCCGGGGAGTGGCCCCCCGCGGGGACCGAACCGACGCGGTTCTACGCCCACGGCGACGGGACACTCTCGAGGGGGAAACCCGGGGCTGGAAGCACGTCAACGACCTTCGAGTTCGACCCAGCGGACCCGGTGCCGACCATCGGCGGCAACACCTCCTCGTACCTGACCTTCGAGCCCCGCGAGGAGTCCGTGCGCGCTCACCCGCTCGGCGACCGCAACATCGTCGACTTCGCGGGCCGGGGCGGGTACGACCAGCGCACCGACGAGGACACCTTCGGCGCGTCGCCGCCCTACGGGCCGCTCGCTGACCGTGACGACGTCCTCGGCTTCCGGACGCCACCCCTCGACGAGCCAGTCGAGATTGCCGGCCCGATACGCGTCTCCGTCTACGGATCGACGGACGGGCCGGACACCGACTTCACGGCGAAGGTGATCGACGAGTACCCCGAAAGCGAGGACTACCCCGAGGGGTACGCGCTGAACCTCTCGGATTCGATCTGCCGGGGCCGATACCGCGGGTACCGCGAGGAGCCGGACCTCCTGGAACCCGGCGACGTCTACGAGTTCTACATGGAACCGTACGACACAGCGAACCGGTTCGAGGCTGGTCACCGCATCCGACTGGACGTCTCTTCCTCGAACTGGCCGCGCTTCGACGTCAACCACAACACCGGCGGACCGCTGTACGGCAGCGAGGAGACGCGGGTGGCGGAGAATACCGTCCACCACAGCGAGGACCACCCGACTCACGTCGAACTGCCAGTCCAACCAACGGAATAACAGCACAATGCGATGCTCACATTCGACGCCGTTGTCGCCGAGTGCGACAGGCCCGACCGCCTGGAGTCGCGCGCCGGCGGCGATGCCACGAACGCCGAAGTCTCGGGCATCGTCGCCAGCATGTGCGAACGAAGATGAATCGACCGAATCACGTCTCGAAGCTGCCGACAACGATGGAGGTGGGCTGATGGACCGACTTTCCAGATAGATATTATACCTTGTGATTTTATTATTTCTATCCGGTACTTGAATAAGCTATATTTTTAGCGAGCTAAAAATACAATATAAACTAAATCGGAGCAGTCACAACCGTACACTTATTTCTCCGGATCACAAGTTTTTATACTAAAGAAAGAACCACACATTTAAATTGAAAGTAAATAGAACAATCAGGTATCGGGTCGGTACTACGTACTGTCTCGACCGGGGATAGGCTATCCACCGTCGCCGCTGTCGTAGCAGGCCCGTTCGATGCGCTCCTCGTACAGTCGCGCGAGCAGCCTGGTCATCGGGCCCACGGAAAGCGAGATGCCGTCGACACTCGTCACCGGCCGGACCTCCCAGGTCGTGTTCGTGGCAAAAACCTCCTCGGCCTCCCGGATATCACGGACGCTGTACTTCCCGGTCTCGATCGGGAGTCCCTCCTCGCGGGCGAGATCGAGGACGACATCGCGGGTGACGCCCGGCAGGAGCGGTAGCGACGTCGATGGCGTCTTGAGGGTTCCGCCGTCGACGAAGAAGAGGTTGCTCGTCGCCCCTTCGGTGACGTATCCGTCCACGTCACAGATGATTGCCTCGTCTGTGGCCCCGTCGGCCTGCCGGAGTTCCCGCCGCGCGAGGATGCCGTTGAGATAGTTGTGCGTCTTGGCCCCGGCTGGAAGCGCCGCCTCGGGTGGCCGCCGCCGCTCGACCGTCCGGAGCGTCGCCGGGCCGGCCCAGACCGACTCGCCTTCGGTCCCGCCGCGTGGCAACTCGTCGACGATGATCACGATGGTCGGCGCGACTCGCGGGTCGGGCGTCAGCTTGCCCGGCTGCACCCCCCGGGTGATCGAGAGGCGCGCGTACGCGTCTCTGAGGACGTTCGCCGCGACGGTTTCCAGAACGCGCTCACGGAGGTCCTCCGCCGGCGGCATCGCCTCGTCGAACCCGAGCGTCCGGCAGGTCCGGGCCAACCGCCCGACGTGCGATTCCCACTCGAATATCTCGCCGCCGTAGACTCGGAGCGTCTCGAAAGCTGCGTCACCGTACAGGAAGCCGCGGTCGCGGACGTCGACCGTCGCCTCTCCGGCCGGAACCAGCTTCCCGTCGAGGTGGTAGGTGTACTCGCTCATGCCCGCCCTGCCCGCGAGTCACCGATCCCGCGCCCGCTCGATCCACCCGTCGGCCCGCGAGGGCGACGTCCCGGCGGCCTCGGCGACCTTCTCCGGGTCGGCCGCTGCCAGGTCCGCGACCGTCTCGATACCGATTTCGGAGAGCCGGCTGGAGTACGTCGGGCCGATACCCCTGATCTCCTCGACCGATGGGCTGTCAGCCCCTGGCCCTCCGTCTGGGCCGTCTCTATCGTCAGATTCTGCAACCTCACTCGTCTCCGAGGGCCCGGTCCCCTTGACCGCATGTTCGGACTCTGCGGAGGGCTCGTGTTCGACCGTGACGTCGGGCTGGCCCGTTTCGGACGATGACTGTCGTTCGTCGCCGGACCCGAAGATAGACTTGAGTTTCTCCAGCAACCCCATACTCGATGGTAGCATCGCACTCTATTAAAACCGTGTTCACTGATACTGACGGCTATAACTTCGTGAAGATATTCGACCCCACGGAGTCGAAATTGTTCACGGGCTTATAGCCGTTAGTATGAACCCGGGTCACAGCCGTGCCCGGAGAGCCCCGTTCATCGCCTCGATCGGCGCCGCCTGTCCGGTCCACCGCTCGAAGGCCTCGACGCCCTGGTAGAGGAGCATCCACGCCCCGTCGACGGTCTTGGCACCGGCGGCCTCGGCCTCGCGCAGGAGCCGCGTCTCCAGGGGCGAGTAGACCGCATCGAGGACAGCGAGGTCGGCGTGAAGCGCGTCCGAGGGAACCGGCGAGTGATCCCCCTCCATGCCGACGCTCGTCGCGTTGACGAGCACGTCGGCGCCGGGAATCAGTTCCGGCAGCGCGTCCAGGCCGTGCCCCCGGGCGCTCTCGGGGCCGTCCGGATGGGACTCACCGAGGGCCTCGGCAAGAGTCTGTGCCTTCTGATCCGTGCGGTTGGCGACGTGGACAGCCATCCCCTCGTCTGCGAGAGCGAAGGCAACGGCGCGACCGGCGCCGCCGGCGCCGACGACCACCGCCGTGCCGGAGAGTGCGACGTCGTGGTGCTCCAGCGCGCGGAGAGTGCCGGCGGCGTCGGTGTTGTAGCCCGTCGGGGGGTCCGTCCCGAAGTCGACGGTGTTCACCGCCCCGATGCGGGCCGCGAGTGGATCGGGATCGACGGCATCGAGCGCCCCCTGCTTGAACGGGATAGTGACGTTCAGGCCGGCCACCCCGAGCGTCGCCGCACACTCGACCGCGGCAGCGCCGGCCCCCTCGCGTGGCTCGAAGGTGACGTAGCGGGCATCCAGCCCGCGGGCGTCGTAGGCTGCCTCGTGCATCGGTGGCGACAGGGAGTGTTCGACTGGGTTGCCGATGAGTCCGTAGACGTCCATACGCGTCCCAGCGCGCGCCGGCGGCATGAACGCCACGTTTCAGTTCCGGGACAGTCCGGCGCTTTCGCAAGCTTTTCCCCCAGACCTCTACTGCCCACCAGTAGTGAGAGGGCTTCGCCATCCACTGAGTCAGGTCGGTGTCGCGGCCGCGCTGACCGTCGGCTGGGTCGCGCTGTTTGTAAGCGGGACCGGGGTCGGGACGGTCGGGACGGTCCTCGTCAGCGGCCTCGCGATACTCGGTTCCTCCTTTCTCCTGGCGTGGGGTGCGGAGACGGCCGAGAAGGACGTCCCGCGCGCGTTCGCTATCGCAGTCCTCGCGGTCCTCGCGGTCGCCCCCGAGTACGCCGTCGACGCGCTGTACGCCTGGAACGCCGGCGCGGGCAGCGCAACGGCCGAAGCCTGTGCCGGGCTGACGGCCGGACAGATCGAAACAGGTGGGTCCGGCCTGGCCCGGGCCTGCCACGACGCGAATCTCGCAATCGCGAACATGACCGGCGCGAACCGCATCCTCATCGGCATCGGCTGGGCCGGCATCGCCATCTTCACTATCTGGCGTGCAGTGCGGACCCGTGACCCCGCGGTCGAACACCGCGAGGGCTGGCTCTCTGACGTCGTCACGCTGGACCGGGATATCGCGACCGAGATTACCTTCCTCTTTCTGGCGACCGCCTGGGCGTTTCTCGTCCCGCTGGGTGGCGGCATCGGCGCCCTCGACACCCTGTTTCTCGTCGGCCTCTACGCCGCCTACATCGGGCTCGTCCTGAAATCCGACGTCGAGGCCAGCGAGCACACCGTCGGCGTCCCCAAGTACCTCCAGGGCTGGGCGCGGCCGTGGCGCCCCCTCGCCGTGGTGGCGCTTTTCGTCTACTCTGGCGCGATGATCTTTACCGCGGTCGAACCGTTCGCTCACGGGCTGGAGGCGATCGGCATCCAGAACGGCATTCCCGAGTTCTTCATGATCCAGTGGGTCGCGCCGCTGGCGAGCGAATCACCGGAGCTCATCGTCGTCACAGTCCTCGTCAACAAGGCCCGCTCGACGGCCGGGTTCAACGCTCTCATCTCCTCGAAGCTCAACCAGTGGACGCTGCTCATCGGGACAATCGCGGTGGTCTATTCGGTGGCGCTTGGCACCTACGGCGTCCTTCCCTTCGACGCCCGGCAGGGCGCAGAGATCTGGATTACAGCCGGCCAGTCGTTTTTCGCGCTTGCCATCCTCTGTAACTTCGAGATCAGTATCCGGGAGGCGGTCGTCCTCTTTGTCCTGTTCATCTCGCAGGTCGTCGTCGAGTTCGCTCTCATCCGCGACGTCCTCGCCCTCCCGATCTCCAGTCACGACCTGCTGCTTGCCTACACCGCCGTCTACCTCGTCGCCGGTACTGCGCTGTTCCTGAAACGGCGTCGCGCTCTCCTGCTCCTGTTCGGGCTGACGGGGGACGCGGTTCGCACCGCCGTCGGGCAGGATCCGGTCCACCTGGAAGGGGCCGACTGATGCTCGGGATCGTCGTTTCGCGGGCCGACGACGCCTCCGTTCACATCGGCCAGCACCTCCTCGATCTCGCCGACTGGGCCCGCGTCGGCGATACGACCCGCCCGGACGCCGAAGGCGGCGGAACCGTCTACCGGGCCGACGGCGCCGAACTCCGGGAGTTCGATGCCCGCCACCTCGATCTGGAGCGGCCGGCCGAGGCCTTCGACGCTGTCGACCTGCTCGTCTTCGCCTCGAAACACGCCGGCGAGACCGGGCGGCTGTTGACGGCCCACCACACCGGCAACTTCGGGCCCGCGGATCACGGCGGCGAGCCGAATACGCTCGCACAGGCCTGCCCGAACGCCCACGACCGCGTTCTCGATGCCCTCGCCGAACACGCACCGGCGAGCTACGACGTGGGCATGGAGTGTACCCACCACGGCCCGACGGACGTCGGTGCGCCCTCGATGTTCGTCGAGGTCGGCAGCGCACGAGAGCAGTGGGAAGACCCCACAGCAGCCCGTGCCGTCGCCCGGGCGATTTTCGACCTGCGCGGGGTCTCACCGGACCGCGAGCCCGAGGACGGCGATGGGGCCGACCGCCATCGCCGCCACCTCGTGGGTGTCGGCGGTGGCCACTACACGCCCCGCTTCGAGCGCGTGGTCCGCGAAACAGACTGGGCCGTTGGGCACATCGTCGCAGACTGGGGGCTGGAGGCGCTGGGCGACCTCGATGCCCCCGAGAGCCGGGCCGCCCTCGAAGCGGCGTTCGCGGAGAGCAACGCGGCCTGTGCGCTCGTGGATGGCGACCGGCCCGAGGCGACGGCGGCAATCGAAGCGGTCGGCGGCGAGGTGGTGAGCGAGACGTGGGTCCGCGAGACCGACGCCGTCCCGCTCGCGTTCGCCCGCGCCGTCGAGGGCGAAGTGATGGCCGTCGCCGACGGTCTCCGCTTTGGCGACCCGGCCGCGGGCTACGACGGCGAGTTCGCAGTCGGTTCCGTGCCGGCGGAACTGCTCGACGAGGCACGTGGCATCGACCGAGACGCGACGCGGACGGCGTTCGAGGAAACTGCCCTCGCCTTCGGGACAGACCAGGGTGGGACCCGCGTTACTGACCCCGCTGTATTCGCCGACCCCGGCGACCGCGAACGCGTCGTCGATCGCCTGCTGGATATCCTTCGAAACCGCTACGACAGCGTCGAACGCGACGGGGAGGCGGCGGTCGCGCGCGAGCGGACCTTCGACCCCGAACGCGCCCGGAAACTCGGCGTCCCCGAGGGACCGAAGTTCGGTCGCCTGGCAGGCGGCCAACCGGTCGAAGTTGACGGACGGGAGATACCGCCGGACGCTGTGAGCCAGGAGCACGAGCGGCGGTTCCCCCTCCGGTAAGCGAGCCCCATCCGCCCCTCGTTTCAAGTGCAAATCCACAGGGCGGTGTGAGAGAGGTGTCTGACGCGCGTCTGACATCGGGGGAAAAACTATTAGGGGGCGTCTGTAAAAAGGTATTTAAATATGGATTCGATCATCGACGACGCGATCGATCAGGCCGAGGAACAGAAGGATGGCGACGAATCTGCAGCCGAAAGGGCGGGCGAGACAACGGCGCGTGAGGAACCCTCGACGTCGGGGGAGATGACGGACGAGGAGCTGGCCGCGGTCGTCGAGGATCTGGAGACGAAGATCACGGTCGTCGGCTGTGGGGGGGCCGGGGGTAACACCGTCACGCGGATGACGGAGGAGGGAATTCACGGGGCGAAGCTGGTCGCGGCCAACACGGACGCCCAGCATCTCGCCGATGAGGTCGACGCCAACGCCAAGATCCTCATCGGCCGCAAGCGCACGGGAGGGCGCGGTGCTGGCTCCGTGCCGAAGATCGGCGAGGAGGCCGCACAGGAGAATCTCGAGGACATCCAGCAGTCGATCGACGGCTCGGATATGGTCTTCGTCACGGCTGGCCTCGGCGGCGGGACCGGCACCGGCGCCGCACCTGTCGTCGCACAGGCCGCCCAGGAAGCTGGCGCGCTGACAATCTCGATCGTCACGATCCCCTTCACGGCGGAGGGCGAGCGCCGCCGCGCCAACGCCGACGCCGGCCTCGAGCGACTCCGGGCTGTCTCCGATACGGTCATCGTCGTTCCAAACGACCGCCTCCTCGACTACGCGCCGTCGATGCCACTCCAGGACGCGTTCAAGATCTGTGACCGCGTGCTGATGCGCTCGGTCAAAGGTATGACCGAACTCATCACCAAACCCGGCCTCGTCAACGTCGACTTCGCCGACGTCCGGACCATCATGGAGAACGGCGGCGTCGCCATGATCGGGCTGGGCGAAAGTGACAGCGAGAACAAGGCCCAGGACTCGATCCGCTCTGCGCTACGCTCGCCACTCCTGGACGTGGAGTTCGACGGCGCCAACTCCGCACTGGTCAACGTCGTCGGCGGCCCCGACATGGCCATCGAGGAAGCGGAAGGCGTCGTGGAGGAGATCTACGACCGCATCGACCCCGACGCACGCATCATCTGGGGTGCCTCCGTCGACGGCCAGTTCGATGGCAAGATGGAGACGATGGTCGTCGTCACCGGCGTCGAGAGCCCCCAGATATACGGCAAAAGCGAGGCCGAACAGGAGCGGTCCGCCCGACAGATGGGGGAGGAAATCGACTACGTCGACTGAACCCGGTTCTCTTTCACCTCGGATCGTCGTCGACGGTTCAACAGCACCGACCAATAGATAGAAAAGCACCGAGTGGCAACCTCCGCGCATGAAAACGCCAACGGACCTCACCTCGTACATCCGCGTGCTCAAGTTAGCGAGCACGCCGTCCTGGGAGGAGTTCTCGCAGGTCGCGAAGATTGCCGGCGCCGGCATTCTGCTGGTTGGATTTCTCGGGTTCATGATCTACGTCTTTATGTTCCTCATCCCGGGTGGTCCGTAATGGGGATCTACGCCGTCAAGACCACGGCAAGCCAGGAGCGCACCGTCGCGGACATGATAATGAACCGCGAGGAGAAGGCGATTCACGCCGCCCTGGCGCCCGACTCGCTGACCTCCTACGTGATGGTCGAGGCCGATGACGACGCCGTCTTCGAACGCATCTCCGACGAGATTCCGCACATGCGCGGGGTCGTCCCGGGCCGAAGCGACATCTCCGAGGTCGAGCACTTCCTCTCGCCGAAACCGGACGTCGAGGGTATCGCCGAAGGCGACATCGTCGAACTCGTCGCCGGCCCGTTCAAGGGTGAGAAGGCACAGGTCCAGCGCATCGACGAGGGCAAGGACCAGGTCACTGTCGAACTGTACGAGGCGACAGTGCCCATCCCGGTCACCGTTCGCGGCGACCAGATCCGCGTGCTGGATAGCGAGGAGCGGTGAGAAACGCGAACCGCTCCTCGGAGAATTCGAACGGGGAGCGATGCGACCCGTGAGATAGCGAGGAGCGGTGAGAAACGCGAACCGCTCCTCGGAGAATTCGAACGGGGA
>JAZKRS010000066.1:0-15383 GCA_036626435.1 Haloarculaceae archaeon
GACGAGATGGTTGCTGGTGGCGAGTGAAACCCACGTCATATACCGGTCGACGTAAGCCCTGATACTTTCGGCCGGGAACGTCCGGCTGAGACGTATCAAAAGTTACGTCGACCGGTATAATTGAGCATAAATACGTGGACAAGCAGTAACTAACTTTACTCGACAGCGTCAATTCCCACGGAATGGGATACGAGTACACCGGCGACGCCCATAGAGAACTCGTCGAGTCGTATCGAGCAGACGAATCACCCATGCCAACCGACTCCTCGAGGATCTATCCTCGCCGCGATTCCCTGCGTGACGAACCGCCGCTCCTCAAACAACTCCTGTTCCCCAAGTGCTGGAATGCGACGGAGCTGCTGGATGATCCCGACGCAACTCGTGCCCGCCTGACTGAACTCGGTGGCTGCGTACAAAACGGCATCACGGCCTATTCGGATCGCGACGCGGCCGAATTGACTGCGATCACAGACGAAACGCTCGATCGGCTGCCGGCGATTCGACGCACCCTCAAGAAGGACGTCGAGGCCGCGTACAAGGGCGATCCAGCGGCAAAGAGCTACTGTGAAATCATCCGGTCGTATCCCGGGTTCCACGCCATTCTGACCCATCGGGTGGCGCACATCCTCTACCAAGCGGATTGCGTCGAGTACGCACGCGAACTCGCCGAGTACTCGAAGATCGAGACAGGCATCGACATCCATCCGGGTGCGGAGATCAGCGAGCACTTCTTCATCGATCACGGGACCGGGGTGGTCATCGGCGAGACGGCGACGGTCGGCGACTGGGGCCGGATCTACCAGAACGTCACTCTGGGCGCGCTCCACTTTGAGGAGGAGGAGGGCGAGGACCACATGCTGGCAAAAGACTACAAGCGCCATCCCGACATCGGCGACCACGTCGTCATCGGCGCCGGCAGTAACGTGCTCGGGCCGGTAGAGATCGGCGACCACGTGAGCATCGGTGCGAACTCCTGGGTGACCGACGATGTCCCGGACAACACGAGCGTGTTCATTGCAGATCATCCCGAGCAAAAGCGAAAATCGAACAGGTAACTGGCTGCGTACTCCTCGAACAGCACCAACCCCGCGGTTACGAACACGGTCAGGGCGGCCATTCGAGTGGAGGCCGTCACACTCCCCGTCGCCCCGCTCACCAAATACGTCTTTTGATACATCTACAGACGTACAAAACGGCTGGATCCGACTTCCGCCGGCAATGAAGTGGGGCCACCGTACTACACTCATCTACTGATACTGACGGCTATAACTTCGTGAGCATAGCCGATCTTCAAATCCGCGCGGTCCCACTCTCTGGACTCCGTTCCGGCGCAACCCCTGCGTTTCACTAGCTGCTGGCGTTGCGTGGGGCGATTGTGAGCTTCCAGAACCACTTTCACTGCACTCTTGGCTTGCGCCGCCGACATCACTTTCACTCCCATTTGCGAACCTTCTTGAACCAAGGGGCGCTAACCTGTTGCCACCGAATGGCCCGCGCGGAAGACACAGAACTCATCGACAAGTTCGAGGAGTTCTACCGGAACTACTACCGCAACGAAATCGGGGAACTCGCCCAGCAGTACCCGACCGAGGAGAAGTCACTCTACGTCGACTGGGGCGATCTCTACCGCTTCGATCCGGACCTGGCAGACGATGTCCGAACCAAGCCCCAGCAGCTGCTCGAGTACGCCGAGGAGGCCCTGCGGCTGTACGACCTGCCCGTGGACGTCTCTCTGGGGCAGGCCCACGTCCGGATCGAGAATCTCCCCGATGCGACGGACATCCGCGAGATACGGGCGGATCATCGCGACTCGCTCATCGCAGTCCAGGGCATCGTCCGCAAGGCCACGGACGTCCGACCCAAGATCACCGACGCCGCCTTCGAGTGCCAGCGCTGTGGCACGCTGACGCGCATCCCACAGATCGACGGCGACTTCCAGGAACCCCACGAGTGTCAGGGCTGTGAGCGCCAGGGCCCGTTTCGGATCAACTTCGACCAGTCGGAGTTCGTCGACGCCCAGAAGATCCGCGTCCAGGAGTCACCCGAGGGGCTGCGCGGCGGCGAGACTCCCCAGAGCATCGACGTCAGCATCGAGGACGACATAACCGGCGAGGTGACTGCGGGCGACCACGTCGAGGTGACCGGCACGCTCAAACTCGACCAGCAGGGCAGCGAGCGCGACCAGTCGCCGATGTTCGACGTCTACATGGACGGCCTCACCGTCACAATCGAGGACGAACAGTTCGAGGAGATGGACATCACGGACGCCGACAAGAAGGAGATCGTCGAACTCTCGAACGAACCCAACATCTACGAGCAGATGGTCGGTGCGATCGCGCCCTCGATCTACGGCTACGAGATGGAAAAGCGGGCCATGATCTTCCAGCTCTTTTCGGGAGTCACGAAACATCTCCCGGACGACTCCCGGATTCGGGGGGATCTTCACGTGCTCCTGATCGGTGATCCTGGTACAGGGAAGTGTCAGAAATTTGACTCAATGGTGACGCTGGATGATGGACGCGAAGTTCAGATCGGTGAGTTGGTCGAGTCACACCTCCACGATCCAATTCCAGTCGACGACGGGGTGTATCAGCCCGTGGATTTCGAGGTTCAATCCATCGACTCCGATGGGAGTATCTGTTCCAAACAGGCGACGAAGGTATGGAAACGGGAGGCTCCGGAGGAGATGTACCGGATACGGACAGCAAGCGGAAGCGAACTCGAAGTCACTCCATCACATCCGCTGTTTGTACAATCCGATGGTGAGTGGACCCCGGTACGGGCAGACGAGCTATCTGAAGGGGAGTTCGTCGCCACTCCCGGACGATTACTCTCCGCAGAACACACATCGCTAGACGTTGATTTCCGGCGTGTTAGTGTCTCGAACGCCAATTCACTCTCACTCCCAGAACAGTGGACGCCCGAGCTCGCACGGCTGCTCGGATACATAATCGCTGAAGGTCACGTCACGAATCAAGACAATACTAAAGCAGCGACAGTAACGAATGCTGACGAGGAAGTCATCGAAGACGTTATCGACTGTCTGGAATCGGTAGACCTCCGGTATACACGACGTCAGCACCACTCCAACGAGGACGTTGAGATTGTCGTTTGCTCTTCGACTGAGCTAGTAGAGTTTCTCCAAAGTCTTGAACCTGCTATTATCGAGGGTTCTGCACAGCAGCAGGTTCCAGCCCAGATACTGAGCGCAGATACACGAACAAAATCGGCATTCCTCCGAGCGTACATAGAAGGCGAGAGTCACATATCCGCAAAGGAACGTGAGATCACAGTCACCTCTATGAGCCGTGAACTTCTCGAAGGAATCCGATCACTTCTACTCAGCCTCCGTATCGACTCGACTATAGAACGACGCCGGAATGACAGCTACCGTCTTCGTATCAGCGGCGGTGACTTCGTCAGATACGTCGAGAGTGTTGGTCTAGTCACCGAGCGTAAATCCCGTCGCGCAGCTGCATTCGAGGATGTTCCCCAGAACACGAACACCGATGTCATTCCGGATCTCGACCGTGTCTTACGACGAATCCGTGAGAAGCTCGCGCTCTCACAGTTTGATCTTGGAATCCCCAGGACGACCTATCAACACTACGAGCGCGGTGACCGTAATCCGAGCCGAAAGCGTCTGTCGACGGTCGTGGATTCGTTCCAAGACCGGCTCGGTTATTTGACCGAGCTACGGACGAGATTGGAGGGTGGTGACTGGGAAACAATAGAGGTAGCCAGAGACGAACTCGGCGTCTCGCAGGCCCAACTTGCGGACGAGATGGATGTTGATCAGACGGCGGTCAGCTACTACGAACGTAAAGATGTCGTACCCGACGGTGGCCGAATCAACAGTGCCAAAGCGTTACTGCTTGATCGGATCGACGACGCACTTTCGGTCAGAGAAGCCGTAGCTGCCCTCGAAGAGTTGGTGGACGCAGACATCTCCTGGGAATCCATCCAATCGATAGAAACCGTCGAGCCCGAGTACGACTGGGTGTACGACCTGGAAGTCCGCGGAACTCACAACTACATCTCCAACGGCGTGGTGTCGCACAACTCCGCCATGCTCCAGTACATCAAAAACATCGCGCCGCGGTCGGTGTACACCTCGGGGAAGGGGTCCTCGGCGGCGGGGCTGTGTGTCACGGGCGACACGATGATTCACACCGACACGGGCTTTAGACCGGTTCAGGACATCGTGAGGGAGGAGATTCCCGAACCTGTGACCGCCGAAACTGCGGCCGAAAAAGGCGTCAGCATCCGGACGTTCGACCGGGATACGGGGGAGATGACGGACGCCACGTCGTCGCACGTGTGGCGGATGCCGGAGAAACCGTGTCGCAGAATCGAGACGAGCCACGGGAAGGAACTCGAAGCCTCGGTGAACACGCCGGTGCTCACCGGTGGGGAAGCCAGGATGGAGTGGACTCCGATCGCCGAGATTGAGAGCGGTGATCAGGTTGCCGTGCCACAGTACGAAGGTGACGATCGTTCGTCCGCTTCCGTGTCGGAGGATACCGACCCTGCCGGGAAAGAACAGGCTCTCCAGACCCGTGCAGCCAGTACTGAACTCCGCTGGGACGAGGTCGTCGCGGCAGTCGACACCGGCGAGAAGGAAGTGTACGACCTGACCGTTCCCGAAACGAACAATTTCGTCGGAAACGGCATCGTGACACACAACACGGCCGCAGCGGTCAGAGACGACTTCGGCGACGGCCAGCAGTGGACTCTCGAAGCCGGCGCGCTCGTGCTGGCCGATCAGGGGATCGCGGCTGTTGACGAGCTGGATAAGATGCGGTGTGTCACGGGTGACACGCTGGTCCATACACCGGACGGCACGGTCCCGATACGGGAGTTAGCGTTCGGTGCCGGGCCCGACTGCGACGTCGAACGCCACGAGAACGGCCGGACGCTCCGGAACGTCGACGCCACGGTCTGGACGATGACCGAGGACGGACGGCTGACCACGCGCGACGTGACCGCCATCCACGAGTACGACGCCCCGTCGGCGCTCCGCGAGGTGACCCTCGAATCGGGCGAGTCGGTGACTGCGACGGCGGACCACCCGTTTTTCGTTCTCGAGGAGGGGACGCGACAGACGAAGCCGGCAGACGACCTCTCGGAGGGCGACTTGGTCTACGTCCCGGACTCGATCCCCCCGCGGGCATCCGACGGGGGTACCGTCGGCACCGATCTGGGAGTTACAGGGCGCCACGGTCCGGTCGGGGATGGCGTGGAGTTGCGCCGGGTCGCCGCCGTCGAGAGCACCGGGGTGGACGAAACGCACACGGCGGAGTCACCCGCGGCCGAACTCGACGACCGCCGGGAGCCGAAGGTCTACGACCTCACCGTCGAGGGGACTCACAACTTCCTCGCAAACGGGATGGTCGTCCACAACTCCGAGGACCAAAGCGCGATGCATCAGGCGCTGGAACAGCAGTCTTACCACCCGGATTCGGAGGTGTTGCTCGCCGACGGCCGGCGGGTTGGGATCGGCGAGTTCGTCGACGGAAAGATGGAAGCCAACCCCGGGCGTGTGGTCGAGGGCGTCGACTGTGAACTCCTCCCGGTCGGGGACGCCGGCGTCCACACGGTCGATCTGGAGGCGAACGAGGTCCGGAAGACGGAGATCGACCGGGTCAGCCGCCACGAGGCACCCGAGGAGTTCGTCCGCGTCGCGTTCTCGAACGGCCGCGAGATCGTCGTCACGCCGGATCACCCGATGTTTGTCGACGACTGCGACGGCGTCGGCACCATCGAGGCCAGGGACATCGAAGAGGGTGCGTTCGTTCCGGCTCCGCGGAAACTCCCGAACTCGTCACGGCCAGTCGAACTGGACAGCGAGCCACAGGTCGGAAAGGAGAAAGACGTCGACCGCCCGGAGTCGCTGTCCCCGGCGCTCGGGGAGATTCTGGGGTTCCTCGTAGCGGAGGGTCACGCCTACGCGGGGTCGTCTCACGAGATCGGATTCTCGAACCAGGACGAGCGGCTGTTCGACCGGATGGAGCAGTTGATGAGATCTGTCTTCGGGATGGAGAGCAGTGACCACACGAACGCAGCGGGCACCGTCACGAAGTGCTGGATTTCGACGAAACTCTACCGCTGGTTCGAGACCAACTTCCCCGAAGTGATGCGGACGGCCCGCGAGAAGCGGATTCCGGCGGCGGTGCTGGGGGCGTCGGAGGAGGTCATCCGGCGGTTCCTCGTGGGAGCGTTCGCAGGGGACGGCGGCGTTGAGAGCGAGGCGATGTCGTTTGCGACCGCCTCGCAGGGACTCGCACGGGACTACGCCGACGCCCTGTCGAAGATCGGTGTCGCCACCCGGATCCACCACGATGCGGCCGAGGACTCGTGGAAGACCTACGTGATGGGTGACTCGACGGCGCGGTTCGTCGAGCAGGTCGTCCGGCCGGAGGACCCGCGGTACGCCGACGCACGCGAGTTCGCCAAGCGGAGCGTCGAAACGCCGCGCCACCACGACGCACTCGAGGAGCGTTCGAGCCTGCGCTACTACCGCGTGACAGACGTCGAAACAGTCCCGAACGGCGGCGAGTACGAGTGCGAGTGGGTCTACGACGTCACGGTCGAGCCGACGAACACCTTCGTCAGCCAGGGCGTCGTGTTGCACAACTCGATCAGCGTCTCCAAGGCGGGTATCAACGCGACGCTGAAATCCAGGTGTTCGCTTCTGGGAGCGGCAAACCCCATCTACGGGCGCTTCGACGAGTTCGAGCCCATCGGCGAGCAGATCGACCTCGAACCGCCGCTGATCTCCCGGTTCGACCTCATCTTCACCGTCACCGACCAGCCCGACGAGGAGGAGGACACCGAACTCGCAGAGCACATCCTGAAGACGAACTACGCGGGCGAGCTCAACACCCACCGGACAGAGGTGAGCACGTCGAACTACACCGAGGAGGAGGTCGCGACGGTGACCGACGAGGTCGCGCCGACCATCGAACCCGAGCTGCTCCGGAAGTACGTCGCCTACGCGAAGCGCAACTGCTTCCCGACGATGACCGAGGAGGCGAAAAGCGAGATACAGGACTTCTACGTGGAGTTGCGTGGCAAGGGAGCCGGCGAGGACGCGGCCGTGCCCGTGACGGCACGGAAGCTGGAGTCGCTGGTGCGCCTCTCGGAGGCAAGCGCCCGGGTCCGGCTGTCGGACACCGTCGAGCGCGAGGACGCAACGCGGGCAATCGAGATCGCCCGGTACTGTCTCGAAGACGTCGGGATGGACCCCGAAACCGGCGAGTACGACGCGGACATGATCGAGACGGGGACCTCGAAGAGCCAGCGCGACCGCATCAAGGACCTGCTCTCGCTCGTCGAGGACATCGAGGCGGAGTACGACGAGGGTGCGCCGGTCGACGTGATCGTAGAGCGCGCCGAGGAAGCGGGGATGAAGCCCTCGAAGGCCGAACACGAGATCGAACAGCTCAAGCAGAAAGGCGAGGTCTACGAGCCACGGACCGACCACCTCCGGACGACATAATGGACCGCATCTCCGCGCTGCGCAACATCGAGGAGGCACTGTCGGCCTACGAGGATGGCGAGATTCCGCTGGCGGAACTGGAACGGGAGGTGCGGGGTGTCCTCCGGACGTACGCGACGAGCTTCGACGAGGACGCCGCCGCGTACCGGGCCTTGGGCGGGGAGCGGGTCGAGGGGCTGGTGGTCGTCGCAACCTCGCCGAGGGAGGCCCGCGAGCGTGTCGCCGAACTCGTCGAGGATCCGGGCCCGGTCGAACTCGAGCGCGTGGAGTGACAAGCGGTTTATGTGCAAGGTCACGACTTCTGACAGAGAGCGAGCATGACAGCGATCACGGAGGGACTCGACGGTGCGACGACTGTGCTCCTGAAGGAGCCATCCATCGGTGGGGATCGGCAGATCTGTACGGCGTTGCTGACGGATACGACAGCTCCGAGCGTACTCTTTGTGACCTACACGCGGGGGCCGGACGACTGTGTGACTCAACTTGAGGGCGTCGACGCGGAGATCCGAAACCTCGGCGTCGTCACGGTGGGCGACGTCGGGACGGCGGCCGACCGCGAGGACGTCGTGACCGGAACCCTCTCCTCGGCGGGCGATCTGACCGGCCTCGGCATCGAGATTGGCCAGCGCCTCTCGGAGTGGGACGCGCCCGTCGCGGTCTGCTTCGATTCCCTGACCTCGATGTTGCAGTACGTCGACTTCGAGACAGCCTACGAGTTCCTGCACACCGTCACCGGTCAGATCCACGCCACCGGCGCGCGGGCACACTTCCACATCGATCCTGGCGCCCACGACGAGCAACACGTCGCCGCCATCACGGCGCTGTTCGACGCGAGCGTCACCGTGGACACGGGACAGATCAGGACGCGAGATATCATCGAATAATTTAATCGACTGTTGGTCGCACACCCCGCTGTGCTGCTGGTGATCGCATACTCGCAAGCTGCGCGGGGGACGCTGCGGAACGTGTGTCGGACACACGAGGACTGTGTGGTCCGACACATCGGGCGGGTGGCGCTGCTGGAGGCCACGGAGTTCGGCGCGTTCCAGGCGTTGCGGCTCCGCGAGAAACACGGGACTGCAATCCAGGTGGAGTGGACCGAGCCGTTCAACGAGTTCGATCGGGTGCGGGAGGCGGTGCGGACGGCCGCGCGAACCTACGAGGGCCGCGACGAACCCGCGACGCCGTACGCGAAGTTCGCGGTCGGCCGGGACCTGCCCGACCCGGAGACACTACGGGAGCGGGAGCTGTGATCTGTCGTGTCGACGGGGCCGTCTACCGGGGCCGGCTGGTGAGACTTCCCCAGTCAGTGGACCCGGAGGCGGTCGCCCACGCAGTTCGAAACGGGGATAGAAGCGACGAGAGTGGCTCGCTGTCGATCGTGGCACGGACGCCTCATCCTGTCCACGAGCGAGCCGGCTGTCTCCGTCCGGGGATGGCCGTCCGGGTCCGGACCGCCCTCGCAGAGGCGGCACGCGCCCGGGGATACCGGACACCCTGTGACGGGGCTCTCAGCCGGGCACGCGAGCGACTCGCGGGGTTCGACGCCGGCGACGCCGCGACGGCCAAAGCCCGGCGGGACGTGGCTGAGGCGGCGGCCGACACCGACCGCCTCCGCGAGCGCGTCGCCGCCATCCGCGGGCGCCTCCAGGTGCACACAGAACACGACCTGGGATCCGAGCCCGCGAGCGAGCACCTCGAAGCAGCCGCACGGGAACTCTCGGAAGTCGAGACGAGAGCAGCCGCGGCACGGCAGACGCTCGACCGCAAGCGCCGGGAGGCCCGGAAGGTCAGGGACACCCTCGAAGTTCGGATGCGTCTCGAGGACAGGGTAGCCAATCTGAAGCGGCGGGCCCGCGCGGTGCTCGTCGACCGGGTTCGGGGCGCCTACACGGCGGCTGTCACCGACGTGCCCGGCGGCCCCGCCGACCCGGCGGATCCGTTCGACGTCGACGGCCTGACCGCGGGCCTGGCAGTCGCACGCGTCGCGGACTTCGACGCGCCGGTTGTGGTGGCCTGTGACCGCTTCGAGAGCGCGCGTGCGGCCAGCCGGTGGCTCGGTGCGCCCGTCGTCCAGGTTTAAACCGGATGACGCGGCCAGACGCCCCATGGCGAGGCTGGACTGGCACGTCACCAGCGAGGGAGGGGTAACGCTCGTTCACCTGCTCGTCACGAGCGAGGCGACCGAACGGATCCGCGTCGAGAACTGCCTCGACGGGCGGGTCTGGCCGCCACGCAGCCAGGGCGTCCCCGAGGAAGGCTGGGCCGACGAGGGGTTCGAGGGCGTCGTGGACGTAGACGATCGGCTCGTTTTGGGGTACGCGTCCCCGGCCGACCCCGCAGAGCCGCCGGCCCGGATCGCGTCGATCGAACCGGTCGACGGGAGCGAATCTGGGAAACCGGTCAGTGCCCGGGACGTCGTCCGGACGCTGGGTGATCCGACGCCGCCCCGCGACGCCGTACCGCGGGACTGCGACGCCGACAGAGGCCAGCCGACAGAGACATCCCTGGACTGTGGCCGGACCGATCACGAGTGCGAGGGGCACCCGGATCACGCAGATCACGGCCGGGAAACGGGGGGCTACGCCGCAATCGACGCGTGGCTCGACGACGTGCGCGAGCGGGTCGACGACGCCGAGGGACTGGCGCGCGCCTCGTCGGTGCCGGAGGCGTCCGCGGCCGTCGATGCAGTTGGTGGGGCCGGGGACGTCGCCGACCTCAGGAGCGAACTCGAGGCGGACCGCGAACAACTCGAAGAACTGGCGGCGGAAAGCGAGAGCCTGGCGGCCCGTATCGAGCGCGTCGAGGTGCCCGTCGAGACGCTAAAGCGGCTGGCATGATCCTGACGGTCACCGCCGGCAAGGGCGGCGTCGGGAAGTCGACAGTCGCGCTGAACCTCGCTGCCGAACTCGGTGCCGTTGTGATCGACGCCGACCTCGCGATGGCGGACCTGCCGGCCGCCCGCGGTCCGGATCTCCACGACGTCCTCGCCGACCGCGCTGATCCGGTAGAGGCAGTCCAGGACGGCGGGCCCGTCGCGGTGTTGCCCTGTGGCCGGTCGCTTGCCGGCGCGCGGGCCGTGGATCCGGTGGTGCTGGCGGACGCAGTCGAGGACGTCGCCCGCGAGTACGGTCGCGTTGTCGTCGACGCCCCAGCGGGCCTACATGGCGACGCGGGCCTGCCACTCCTCGCTGCGGAGGCCTGTCTGCTGGTGACCCGGCCGACGGAGGCGGCGCTTTTCGACGCGGTCCGTGTCCGCGAACTCGCGAGGGCCGTCGAGACGCCGCTGGCGCGGGTCGTACTCAACCGGGCGGGCGATGTCGACACTGAGACGATCGCCGCGACGCTCGGCGGCCCGGTGACCCCCATCCCCGAGTCGGAGCAGCTCGCGCGCGCACAGCGGGCCGGGCTCCCGGTATCCGCTGTCGGCCCCGACTGCCCCGCTGCCCGGCAGTTCGAGCAACTCGCCGCCGCCGTTTACTCCGCGATGAGGTCGTAGTACGTCGATCGCAGCGTCACCGGCGTCACGTCTGCCACGTCCGCGGCCTCCTGCTGGGTGAGTGAGACGCCCTCCTCGCGGGCCGCAGTGTAGAGACACGCCGCCGCGACGCCGCCGGGGTTTCGCCCGTTGTCGATGCCCTCCTCGCGGGCACGCTCCGCGAGAACGCGCGCTCGCCGCTCGACGGCGGGCGTCAGGTCGAGTCTGGAGGCAAACCGCGGGAGGTACTCGCGCGGATCGATTGGCCCTGTGGGGAGCCCGAGCTCGCGGTTGAGTGCGTCGTAGGCCACGTCGAGTTCGCTCCGGGTCGCGCGAGCCGCGCCGACGATCTCCCCGATGGTCCGGGAGACCGACGCAGTCCGGCAGGTCGCGTACACCGCCGCGGCGGCGAAACCTTCGATCGAACGGCCCTGGAGAAGCCCTTCTTCCTGTGCGGACTCGAAGAGGACACAGGCCTGCTCCTGGATGCTTTCGGGCAGGTCGAGGTCGCTGACGACGTGCCTGATCTCCATGAACGCGTAGACGCGGTTGCGCTCGGCCTTCGACTTGATCTGCGTGCGCTTGTGCTGGCGGCGCAGCCGGGCGATTCGGCGCCGCTTGCGCCCCTTGAGGCGGGTCGACCGGCCGATCTCCGTCGACAGCCCCCGATCGTGGCGTGAGCGAGTCAAGGGTGCCCCGGTCCGTTCGGGGTTTGTGTCGTCGTCCGCGAACGAGCGCCACTCCGGCCCCGGGTCGATCGCGTGCTCGTCGACCACCAGCCCACAGTCCGTACACACCGTCTCGCACTCGCCGACTCGCAGTTTCCCCTCACACTCCGGACAGGTCTGAACTGTCGTCGCCATCGTGGTCGAAGCTTGGGCCGCCTTCCCCTTTTAAAACGGAGCGGGAACGGGGTCGCTCGCGGGGCATGACGGATTTGAACCAACCGGTAACCGGTAGGTTATCTGCGTCGAGGCGGGACTTCGGTCGGGTCCGTGACACGTAAATTTAAACCACAGGCGGGTGGAGCCCCGAGTATGGGGCTCGCGGACATCGCCGCGGGGATGGAAGTGACGACCGAACAGCGCGACCGCGGGGTCGCGACGGTCGACCGGACCGACGGTGCACTGGTCGAGCGGCTGACGCCACATGAGGAGAAGTTACCCTGTGCGGCGGAGACGGCGGCGACGGTCGTCGAACGGTACGCGGGCGGCGAAAGCGTCGGTGCAGCGGCGCGTGCGGCCGGGGCGGCGCCGATGACCGCCGCGAAGGTGTTACACCTGCTCGGGGAGTCAGTGAATCCGCTCGGGCCGACCGGCCGCGAGATCGTCAGAGGCTGGCTGGCGGGCGAACTGTCCCGGGCTGACGCGGTCGAACTCGCACGCGCGACCGAGACGGAGTTCGCCCTGGCAGTCTACGTCGAGACTCACGACTCGCTAACTGACGCGTGTGCGGCCGTCGAAGATGCCCTTGTCGCCCGCCACAGGCCGGACGGTGATCCACTCGAGGAGACGCGTCCCCAGCCGGCCGACCTGCTCTAATGGTCTCAAAGGGACCGTACCTGTACTGTCCAGAACGCCTCGAGGGCATCGTCCAGTGCCGGCTCGGGATCGCCGGTCGCATCGACCGGCTGGGTAACGTCGGCTCCGCCCGCCACTTCCCAGACGACAGAGCGTTCGCCGGCGACGTACAGCCGGTCGGTCGTCCGCTCTTCCAGGGCCGCCCGACAGCGGTCGAGGTGGTCCGCGATCTCCTCGTCGCGGAGCCGCTCGAAGCGGGCCTGTGAGAAGCCGCCCTTGGAGTGCTGGCTCGTCAGATCGCTGTCGAAGCCGTGGAAGGCGATCCGCTCCTCCCCCTCGTATGTCCCCATCGCGAACAGGTCGGACCGGACGAGAGCAAGGGTGTACGACCCCCGCGGCTGGAACCACGACCGGTCGACGTGGGCCCGCTCGTCCCACTCCGCGAACGGCTCCGGCGAGACGGGGACAGACAGGCAGGCCCCGAGCAAGCCGGCGTCGTCGGTGACTGCGAGACAGGGAGCTGACCGCGCGACGAGCGGTGCGCGGTCGCCGAAGCCGTTCCTGACTGCCTCCGGCAGATCGTGACCGTCCTGCACGTACGCGGTCAGTAGCCCCTCCGGCCCGGTCTCGATGGATTCGAGGCGGGAGATGAGTTCGTCGAGACGTGAGCCGCGAACGGTCGCTTCCCGTCGGAACGACACCGCGCTGTCGTCGGAACGGAGACGCTCGACACGATCCTCGAGTTCAGCGACGCGGTCCTCGAGACGGTTGACCTGCCGCTGAGCCTCCTGGCGGTCCGTGACTGCGTCGGCGCGGCGTTCCTGCTCGGCGTCGAGCTGGCGCTCGAGGTGGTCCTTTTCGTCTTCGAGGGTCTCGATGCGCTCTTTCAGTTCGGTCCGTCCGAGCAGGTCGTCGAGCATACTGGACGCCCGCCCGGAACGGGCTTAAAGGGTCAGCTTTCGGGTCACCGGGCCGCCCGATTCCTCGTCCATCCCGCGCCAGCCAGTTCGAGCAATTGCGAGGCGCGGTCGGCCTTCGCGAGGAACACCTCGCGCAACGTCGGCGGATTACGCACACTCTCCTCGAGAAGCGACTCGGGAACTGCGAGCGTGTCCGCGGGCACGTCCTCGCCGCCGTGGACCGGGAAGTGGTTCGTCCCCAGTTTCATCACCAGCGGGCGGTCGAGCCGTTCGACTCCTTTGCCGTCCGCGTAGAGTTGTTCGTTGACCCGTTCGTGCTGGGCGCGGCACATCTTCGCCGCGTCGTCGGCGCTGGGTTCGACGTACAGCCGACCCAGGTAGTAGCTGCGGGAGAACTCCTCGAACATGCAGTCGATCATGTGGTATGACACCGATGTGCATAAAGGCTGTCCACTACACTTATGTCGACGTGCATTTTGACCGACGCTGTCTGGCGATTTTTGCCACCGTCGTCTATCTTCCGACACCCCTTTGGCCGCGGCCGCCCCGGACGGACGTATGAGACGGGCGACACCGATCCCGCGGTCGGCCGCACGCGCGTACCTCCTCGCCGGGCCGAACCTCGTCGCCCTGCTTTGCATCAACGCGCTCGCGTTTCTGGTCGGGATACGGTTTTACGTCGTCGAGATGGTCGCAGTCCCGACCGCGCTGTGGCCGCTGTTTGCGGATTCCCCGGCAGCGATATTTCTCGCGATGCTCTCGCTCGCGACGCTGGTGCCGGCCGTCGGCGGGCGGTTCGACTCCGTTCCGGTCACCCGTCCGGCGGCGTACCTCCACACCCTCGCGTTCGTCTGGCTCGTCAAGACCGGACTGTGGACGGCCGTCGCGCTCAATCTCGGGTTCGACCAGTACTTCCCGGCCCTATGGGGGTACTTCGGCATCATCCTCACGCACCTCGCCTTCCTCGGGGAGGCCGCGCTCGTCCCACACTACGGTCACACGTCCCGGGGCGCGCTCGCGTTCGCGCTGGCGCTCGCGCTGACAAACGACGTCGTCGACTACGGGTTCGCGCTCCATCCACCCCTGCGGTACGACCCCAGCGTGGCCCTGCCAGTCGTGAGTGTGGGGCTGTCGGCCCTCGCAGTCCTCCTTGCGGCCCGAATGTTCCCGAAACTCCATTAAATTGTATTTTAAACGCTATTTGGGCTTTTAAACTCTTTTCCTCGTCAGTTGAACAGTGCGAACGGAGGTTTGCTTTTATACGTCAGAGGGTTCTAGCGACGAACAGAGGATGCGCACCGGTCAACTCGTTACTTTCGGGGTGGTCGTGTTGGTGGCGGCCCTGGCAGTCGCGGCGCCGGTCGTCGGAGCGCTTCCGGCAGGGCAGTTCCAGACCGAGGAGCCGGCCGGCGACGGGGCCGAGTTCGGACAACAGATCACGTCGTTCGCGCAGGCCAGTGCCGTCGACGCCAACGCGTCGGCAGACCAGGGGATGTGGGCAGCGGGACTTAATTCCGAGAGCAACGACACCGACGGTGCCGAGGAAGCCGTGACGGATCGGGCCGAGACGCTCGAACACAGGCTGGCCCGCCTGGAAAACCAGTCGGCGGCGCTCCAGGCGCAGCATCGGAACGGGACGATTTCAGAGACAGCGTACACAGCCCGCGCGAGCGCGCTCCGGGTGCGGGTCGCCAACCTCCGCGAGGCCGTCACCGAGACGGACCGGGCGGCACGCCGCGTCGGAGTCAACGTGACGAAACTCGACGATATTCGCGATGCGGCGTTCAATATGTCCGGCCCCGAGGTGGCCGAAATCGCCCGAAATATCACCGATGTCCCCCGTGGTCCACCCGATGAGGTTCCGAGTAACCCACCGGATGATGCTGGTCCACCGGACGACCAGGACACCGGTCCACCGGACGACCAGGACACCGGTCCACCGGACGACCAGGACACCGGTCCAC
>JAZKRS010000067.1:0-15325 GCA_036626435.1 Haloarculaceae archaeon
GCGTTCACGCGGAGGAGGATGTCAATGGCGCTACTGGTCCACTGCGTCGAACCCGCGTTCTAGATCCGCCCGCAGGTCCTCTACGGCTTCGATACCGACCGAGATGCGTATCAGCGAGTCAGTGATGCCGATCTCGGCCCGGCGTTCGGGCCCCAGCGGCTGGTGGGTCATCGACGCAGGGTGTTCGGCGAGGCTCTCGACGCCGCCCAGCGACACCGCCAGCGTGATCGTCTCGAGCGACTCCAGGAAGGCCTTCGCCTCGACGTAGCCACCCGTCAGTTCGAACGAGAGGATACCACCGTAGCCACGCATCTGCTCGCTGGCGAGGGCGTGCTGTGGGTGGTCTGCCAGCCCGGGATAGTAGACCGATTCGACCGCGCTGTGGTCCTGCAGGAACCCCGCCAGTTCCATGGCGTTTGTTTCGTGTTGACGCATTCTGACGGGGAGTGTCTTCAGACCCCGCGAGAGCAGATAGCTGTCGAATGGCGCGAGCTGGGTGCCGAGCCCGACCTGCTGGCGGAACTCGACGGCCTCGGCGACGGCGGGGTCGTCGGTCACGAGCGCCCCGCCGACGCCGTCGCTGTGGCCGTTGAGGTACTTCGTGGTGCTGTGTGCGACGACATCTGCGCCGAGTTCCAGCGGCCGCTGGAAGAAGGGGCTCGCGAAGGTGTTGTCGACGCCGAAGACAGCGTCGTGGCTCTTGGCGACCGCGGCGATGGCCTCGATATCGCAGAGATGCATCAGCGGGTTCGTCGGCGTCTCCATCCAGACCATCGCCGTCCTGTCATCGATTGCCGCCCGAACGTTCGCCACCCGCGTGGCGTCGACGAAGGTGACGTCGACGTCGAGCTGGCGGGCCAGCAGCTCCTCGAACATCCGCCGGGTGCCCGCATAGAGGTCGTCGAAGGCGACGAGGTGGTCCCCGGGTTCGAGGACGGCCAGCGCGGCGGTGGCGATGGCTGCAGTGCCGGAGGCGAAGGCGTAGCCCTCCTCGCCCCCCTCCAGTGTCGCCAGCTGCGATTCGACTGCGTGTCGTGTCGGGTTCGACAGCCGTGAGTAGATGAACTCGCCCGCGCCGGGGTCGATATCTTCGAGGCTCATCTCGGCGTCGATGCCAGGGAGCTCAAACGTCGATGACAGATGAATGGGAAGTACGACGTCACCGGCCGCCGAATCCCCCGGGTTCTCCACTGCGAGCGTGTCGAATCGGGCTGTCCTGTCCATGCCCATGAGTCAACCTGGTCACCGCTATCGATAATACCTTTCGGTATTCTGATAATATCCGTGCGGGAGATTATGGACGGGAGGAATAATCCGGCCCGGGCACCAGGAGAGCAGGCTTAACCCGCTCGGATGGATACCCGAACGTATGTTCGAGACGCGGCCGGACCGCGAGGCGGAGGTCGTTCTTGCCGGGCGGTCGAACGTCGGCAAGTCGACGCTCATGCGCGAGATAACGGGCCACGACTTCGATACGGGCCGGCGGCCGGGGGTGACACGCGCGCCGAACCACTACGACTGGGCCGGCGAGGACTTCGTGATCACTGACCTTCCCGGATTCGGGTTCATGGAGGGCATCCCCGAGGAGGTCCGCGAGGAGATCAAGACCGACGTCGTCCGCTACATCGAGGAGTACGCCGACCACATCCTGGTCGGTATCCTGGTCCTCGACGGGAAGGCGGCCGTCGACATCATCGACCGCCACTCCGGACCCGACGAGGTCCCCCACGTCGTCGACCTCTTTCACTTCCTGCGGGACGTAGATGTCCAGCCGGTCGTCGCGGTCAACAAGATGGACAAGGTTGACGACCGCGACGCGCGCCTGGACGCCATCTGTGACCGCCTGGGGCTGGTCCCGCCCTGGAAACAGTGGCAGGAGACGGTCGCACCGATCAGCGCGAAGCGGGGCAACATCGAGGCTATGAACGAGGCGGTTCGACACCACCTCCACGAGGCCGGGCGGGACGACCTGCTGGGGTTTTTCTGAGACGAAACCACGGCATATATGTCCTCGCCCCAAGAGGTGCCAGTTGATGGGTCCCCGCCCACACCAAATAGCGCTCGCTCTCGCTCGACATCGGCTCCCTCTCCGTTCCCGTCGGCGGCGAGGCCTCCACGAAGTCAGGCGACGTTAAAGCCCTTGTCCCGGAGGAAATCCCCGACGCGGCCAGAGTGGTTGCCCTGGAGCTCAATCTGTCCGTCGTCGACGGTTCCCCCACACGCGAACTTCGATTTGAGATCCGACGAAAGGCTGTCCATGTCGACCTCGCTCGGATCGAAGCCCTCGATAATCGTTACCTCTTTGCCGTAGCGGCGCTCGTCGATGCGGATGTTGATCTCCTGGGAGTCCTTTGCGACGTCCTCGCAGACGCAAAGCTCCTCGGGCAGCCCGCACGTCGAGCAGACTTCCGACATTACAGGTCGGCCTACGAAACCAACCTATTAAACACTGTCGGGACTTCTGACGTGTTCCCGTCCCAACTCCCGATTCTTCCCACGAAGGTATCTCACTCTGGCGGTTCGGGGCCGGTACACCGACGTGTCAGCTCCGCCTGCGGACGCGGTCGACCAGTTCGACGGCCTCGTCGGCCATCTCCCGGGTCGCCTCGTCGCCGTACCGTGCGCGCTCTCGCAGTTCGGCGACCCGACGAGCGTCCCGGCTGGCGCCGACCGCGTCGAGGTACTGCCTGACGGTCTCGCCGGCACGGCGCGGGCGGTGGCGGCGTTCGAGCAGGTACGAAACCCGATCAAACGCCCGCTCGATGTCCATCTCCGGCTCCGACCGGCGGAGGTGTCGCACCCAGACCGAGCGGTAGGCACGCCCCGTGAGCCCGCTTTTCCGCAGGCCTGCGACGGCTCCCACCAGGACGATGGCACCGAGCGCGAGGTGTTCGCGGGGCGGCAACGCTGGCGAGTCGTCCTCCTCGAGTTCCCCGGGCCGCCCCTGGATCGCACGCTGGACCTCACTGGGTCCGACGTCCTCGAAGCCGCCCGGCCCTGACGGTGTCGCTGCGGGTGTCTCGGTCTCGGATATCTCCGCAGATGATGTCGACGCGTCCGTCTCGTTCGTGTCGACCCCCGTCTCCTCGTTCTCTCTGGCCTGGTCGAGCCGCTCCTGTTCGGATGCCACCCGCGGGCCGGGGGGCGTCGGATCGAACGGGACCCAGCCGTGGTCCGGGAAGTAGACCTCGACCCAGGCGTGGGAGTTGTACCCCCGGACGACGTACTCGCCGTCGTCGACTTCCTCGCCGGGGGTGTATCCGACGGTCATCCGCGCCGGCACGCCCTGCGAGCGCAGCATGGTGACCATCGTCGTCGCGTAGTAGGTACAGTAGCCGGCATCCATCTCGAAGAGGAATGCGTCGGCGACGTTTCCGTCGGGCCTGTCGACGTCCAGCGAGTACTCCTTGGTCTGCTTCAACCACTGTTCGACAGCCCGTGCCTGCTCGTAGCGGTTCGACGCGACGGCGGTGACATTTTTGCTCCGGCGGGCCACCCGGTCGGGTGTGCTCTCCGGCAGTTGGGTGTACTGGTCTGCAATCTCCTCGGGATCGTCCGTCCCGGCGCGCACGAGTTCGTCTGCGGAGACAGCGGGAACTGCGCTCGTCACCCGGTAGCTGTCACCCGGATCGAGGTCTTCGGCCGGCTCCAGGCCGCCGATACTTGTGACACGCGTGCGGTTCGCGAAGTTCCCTGCCACATCGACGGGGCGCCACGCGGCGGGCATCGTCCCGATATCCGACCGCGCCTCGAAGGTCTGCTGGATGCGTCGGGACTCATCCGGTGGGGGCTGGAGCGGTCGCTCCTCGGGGGGGACGGGCTCACCGGTTCTGACCCAGCCGTCGCCAGTGTAGCGGTCGAAGCTCGACACCCGCCAGTACCGCGACTCGGGGGCTGTGACCGTGTACCGGACCTTCGGTGACAGTTCGATGTCGCCGACGATGTCGACGGAGGAATCGGTGTCGACGATACTCGCCTCGACAGTGCCCCCGCCACCGCCCCCGCTGCCCAGCGATATCGTCGAGGCCGATCCGGCGGGCGTGACGGAGATTGCGAGCGGCGCCACCACCATCACCGCGAGCACGACTGCGACCGACTCTGCGGCCGGCAGCGAGGCGCCGGAGCGGTCCAGATCGCCGAAGCCGAGCAGCGCACCCGCGCTGACGACGCCGAGCAGCGTCTGGAAGAGCGTTGCATCGCCCGTGAGGACGAAATAGCAGACCGTCGCACCGCCGACCAGCGCCGCGGAGGTGTACCAGCGACGAACCGACAGGTACCAGGTCACGAACATCGGCGTCGGCGTCACGGACAGCGCCCAGATCGTCGACCGCTCGATCTCGAGTATCGACTGCCCGGAAAGCAGCTTGAGGTTGCTCTCGATCATCGCGACGACCTGCGGATCGTAGGGTAACGAGAGGACATACCAGGCCATCCCGACCGACAGCAGGGCGGCCGCGAGCGCGAGCGCGAGGACAACCCGAAGGACGCGGGCGAGCGCCGTTGCGGCGAGAATCGACGCGACCGTCAGAAGCACGAGCCCGGTCGGATCGTCGGTGATCTGGACGATACCGTAGAGGGCAGAAAGCACCGATCCGAGCAGCCCGGCCGTCGCGAGGAGTGTCAGGGCCCGCGTGGCCGGGATGTTCGGCCGAACCCACACCCAGGCGCGTTCGGAGACGCTCACGCGACCACCTCCGCGTCCGTGTGCTCTACGTGACCAGTCACGAGCGATCCCAGCGACCGCCGACCCCCGGGGAGGTTCACGACCGTCGAGTCCGTCCGGGCGGTGACGACGACATCTGCCTCCGCACGGTCAGACTGGGCGACCGGCCCGCCCTCGCTTCGTGCGAGCAGGCGCAACGCGTTCTCGCGGTGCGTGTCGCCGCTCCCCGGCGGGAGGTGACCGTCCGGCGTCGTCAGCTCGATCTTCAGGCCCGCGTCGAGCGCGGCGAAGACGACTGTCGCGGCCGCCGCAGCCATCCGGTCGGCGCGGTCCTCGTCCGCCCCGGCGGCGACGTGGACAGTCTCGGTTCGTTCGGTCGGGGCGAACTCCATCACGAGGAAGTCGTCGCGCTTCGCGCTCGATTTCCAGTGGACGTTCCTGAGCGGATCGCCCGGTGTGTACTCCCTGAGCCGGTCGAACTCCTGGCGCTCGGCGGTCGACAGGTCCGAGAGTAGTCCGCCGAGGGTCGAATCGACGAGCGCGTACACCTGCGGGTACACCAGGAGGTCGACCCCCGCGGTGACGTCGACGCGTCGCTCGACGAGGCCGAGCGGGTCGCGCTGGCGGATCTCCGGCGGCCCGATCTCGTAGACGCCACGCGCCTCCAGCGTGAGCGCCTGCTCGAAGTCGTGTGGCAGCGAGACTGTCGCATCGACCGGCCGGGCGGTCAACCCCTCCGGGAGCGGCTGGCGGACTGTCGCGAGCCCCTCGCCCTCGATTGTGAACTCGAGTGTCCGCTCCTCGCCGGGAAATCCGGGGCGCGGGGCGTCGTACTCGACGGTCGGTCGGTCAGCGCGCCAGACAGCGATCGCAGCGACGACGAGGGCGGTCAGCGTCGGCGCGGCGACGGCGTTCAGCGACCGCTCGCCGAAGGCCCCCGCGAGTGCGATCGCCAGGGCGACGAGCGTCGCCGCCGCCCAGCCGCGCTTTGTGAGTCTCATCGCCCCGTGTCACGTCACCTCGACTCTCTCCAGGGCCTTCTCGACGACGTCACCCGGGGTGCGGTCCGTGGCCGTCCGGATCCGGTGGACGAGGACAGGTCGTGCTTCCGTCTGGATGTCGTCTGGGATGACGTAATCGCGCCCACCCAGCAGCGCGCGGCCCTGTGCGGCCCGCAAGAGAGCGATCGTTCCCCGGGGGCTCACTCCGAGCTGTGCGTTCTCACGTGTGTAGTTCGAGAGTTCGGTCGCATAGGTGCGGACGTGGTCGGCGACGGTGATGCCTGCGGTCACGTCCCGTGCGTGCTCCAGATCGGAGAGCGTGGCGACCGCCGACAGTTCCTCGATTGGATGGCTGCCGACGACGCGGGCGAGCATCTCCGTCTCCTCGTCCGTCTCGGGATAACCCAAGTGGAGTTTCTTCAGGAAGCGGTCGATCTCGGCCATCGGCAGATCGTATGCGCGGTCACCCTCGACGGTGTTCTGAGTCGCGATCACGGTGAAGGGCTGGGGAACCGGGTGGGTCTTGCCGTCGACCGTGACCTGTTCTTCCTCCATTGCTTCGAGCAGCGCGCTCTGGGTCTTCGGCGGCGCGCGGTTTATCTCGTCGCCCAGCACGACGTTGGCGAAGATCGGGCCGGGCCGGAACTCGAACTCCTGTGTCTTCTGGTTGTAGATGTTGACCCCGGTGACGTCCGAGGGGAGGAGGTCGGGGGTGAACTGGACGCGCTTGAAGGCGCCGTCGAAGGACTCGGCGACCGCGCGGGCGAGCATCGTCTTGCCCACGCCGGGGACGTCCTCCAGCAGGACGTGCCCGCGGCCGAGCAGCGCCGTCACGATGTGCTCTATCTCGTCGTGGTGGCCGACGATGACCCGTTCGACGTTTTCGACGACACTGTCGACGACGGCACTCGCTTCCTCGATGTCGCGCTCAAGTGTCGGGTCCGGGACGTCTGTCTCTGTGTCTGTCATTGATGGCGGGAAACGACTGCACTCGGTCGGCTTCGTCGTTGTCTGTGCCCGTCTGTCACAACTGTTCTGTGTCTCCACACGGCACGTGCCTCGTTGGCACCACTTGTGGCTGTAGGTTAGTAAGAATGCCGGGTCTGTGAGTTGTATACACCCGCTCCCTTCTCCGGAGACCTACCACTCCTTGCACTCGCGACAGACCAGGCCCGCTTCGGACTGCCAGCGTCGCCTGGCCGTGCTGCCACAGGCGGAACAGACCCCTCCGTCGGGCGACCAGCCGTACGTCGGTGTCGCTGGCGTGACGTCGGCCGGATCGTCGGTGTCGGCTTCCGGGTCGTCCTCCCCGGCGTCGAGGAACTCGTCGAGGGAGATGTCTTCCATACGGACGACAGAGTGGGCAGAGGCCTTAGCGATGTCGGCGCGGGCGCCACGGGACAGAAGCACACAAGTACCCCGGGGGGAAACAGCCTGGTATGGTCATCGGGCAACTGCTCGAAAGCATCGTGAGGCTACCGGGGGAGTTCGCAGCCGTGGCGATGCACGATCCGCTCTCCGCGCTACTGATGGCGATCGGCGCCATCTTCGTGGCACTCCCCGTCGGCTACGTCGGCCTGCTCGTCCTGGGGGCGATTGCGGAGCTTTTCAGCCCATCGTCCGGCGGACAGCCCCAGCAGCCAGGTCGATAGCCGCCTCCACGTCCGGCCCCAGCGGCGACGCGAGGACGACGCTGTCGGCCACCGAGAGGATTTCGCCGACTCTGCTCTCGACTGTCTCCGGCGTCCCGGCGACACAGAACGCCTCCAGCATCGCTGGCGTCACCGCCTCGAAGGCCGCCGAAAACCCGCCCTCCGAGATCTTCTCGCCGACTGCCTCCGCGCGCTCGCGGTCGATGTCGTGTCTGTCCAGCACCGGTCCGGGAGCACTCCCCGTGATGAACGCGACTGGCGGGCGGGCAGCCTCCCGGGCCGCCTCGGCGTCCTCGGCGACGCTGACGCTTGCGTAGACTGCGAAGTCGAACTCGCCCCGCTCGTCGGGCCGCTCCGCCAGCCCCTCCTCGACGCGCTCGCTCGCCCACTCGATGTCGCGGGGATGAGCGCCGTTGAACAGGGCGCCGTCGGCGTACTTGGCTGCCATCCGTGTCATGTCTGGACCCTGTGCGCCGACGTAGACCGGAATCGATCCTGCCTCGTAGTTGAGGCCGGCCCCGTCGGCCCGGAACGTGCCGTCGTGGTCGACGCGCTCGCCCTCGAACAGCCTGCGGGCCACCTGTACCGTTTCGAGGACGCGCCGGAGGGGGCGCTCTGCGTCGTAACCGAGGTTCGAGAGGGTCGAGCGGTCGCCGGCGCCGACGCCGAAGACGCCGCGCCCGGCGGCGAGTTCGTCGATGGTCGCCATCCGCGAGGCCAGCGAAACCGGATGTGTCTCGTAGGGGTTGGTGATGCCCGGCCCCAGGCGGACACTCGATGTCGCACGGGCGATGTCGGCGAGCGTCACGAACTCGTCGCGGTTGTTGTAGTGGTGGCTGACGAAGACCGTATCGAAGCCGGCCTCCTCCGCCCCGAGGGCGAGGTCGGTCAGCCGCCCAACCGGGTGTTCGGGCGCGAGTTCGATCCCCAGCATCGTCACCCCCCGCCTCCTGCTTTGGCACTTCCGCCGGCATCCGATCCGTCCCACGCTCGAAGCGCCCCGCGAACGAGGTCGTCATCCTCGTCGCGGAACAGATCGTCGCTGCCCTCGTGGTCGCCGAAGACCCAGTCGCGGACGACGGCGACGGGAGTCCCGCCGTCGCCCTCGCCGGTCACGAGGTTCGCAGCGGCCGAGAGTTCGTCGACGACGGCCTGGACGGTCGCGCTCATCTCCCGGCCATCGCGGTCGCGTTCTCCCCGCCAGTCCCGGGCTGCGGGCATCCCGGCCCAGCCAAGCGCGACGCCGCGCTGTCCGTACCGGAACGGCCGGCCGGAGGTGTCGGTGACGACGACCCGTGCCCCGAGTTTCTCGTGGAGTCGCTGTGCGCTGGCGGTGGGATCCTCGGGGAGGAGCAGGAGGTCGGCGTCGGGCACGTTCGAGCGGTCGATGCCCGCGTTGACGGTTATGTGACCGAAGCGCGTGACCGCGAGCATGATGGGGAACGAAAGCAGGAGTTCCTCGCTGTCTTCGATGACAGCCTGGGCGAAGCGTGGATCCTTCTGTTCGCCGGCCAGTTCCGAGACGCGATCCGCGATCTCCCTGGCGCGCTCTCCCGCCGGAAAGTCCGTGAGGTCGGCCTGGCGCCCCTCGGCCTTGGAGACGACCGTGCTCGCGACACAGACCACGTCGTCCGGTCGGAGGGCAGCCCGGTCGGCGATCAACTCGCCGAGGTCGTCGCCCGGCCTGATCTCCGGCAGCCCCTCGACGGCGAAGACGTTCATACGCCCACTTTGTCCGGCGGGTAAAAAGCGCGCCGCTGTCGGGGTCGGAAGCCGCGCAGGATCAGTCGTGTGACGGGGTGGCCTCGGCCTCTGCTGCCTCGGTGATCTCGTAGAGGTTCTGGCGGGCGTCGGCGAAGTAGACGTCCTCGGTGATGACACCGACCTCGTCGAGGCGTTCGAGCGCGTACCGAACGGTCCGGGCCGACAGCATCGACTCCTCGACGATCCCCTTCTGGGTCAGCGGGCCGTCGTACTCGAGAACCTTGTAGACGAGCTTCGCGCTCGGGGGCAGGTCTTCGAGCGTCTCCCCGTCGGATTCTGTCATCGCCCGATGTGAAGGGCGCCGGCTGTATAAAGATTGAGGGATCGGGATCGCACGCGCCCGGCCGTGGCATACTAACGGCTATACGCCCGTGATACTGACGGCTATAACTTCGTGAGCATAGTCGACCCCCCCGCGTGTCGACGCCAGACACAAGGCATATCGGCTCCACCCCGAAACCCGAGGGTATGATCGGCGTCGTCGGCGGCGGGATCGCCGGGCTGGCGGCCGCACACCGCCTTCAGGAACGGGGACGCGAGGTGCGCGTCTTCGAGGCGTCGGAGGGCCTCGGGGGCCTCGCAGCCACCTACGAGACGGCGGGCGACCGGATCGAGAAGTTCTACCACCACCTCTCGAAGTCCGAGGAGACGATCGTCGAACTCGCCGGGGAGCTGGGGCTGAGCGATGACGTCCAGTGGCGCGTCGGCAAGAACGCCTACTACGTCGACGGGGTCGTCCATCCGATGGATACGGCCTGGCAGATACTCGCCTACCCGCACCTCTCCGTGTACGACAAGTTCCGCCTGGGAATGCTGGTCCTCGGCGTAGACGTTCGGGGCGGAGTTCCTTCGGGGGGGGTCTACGACGACTTCACCGACTTCGAGGACGTCCCCATCGACGAGTTCCTGTTCGAACACACCACCCGGGGGGTCTTCGAGAACTTCTTTCTCCCGCTGCTGGAGGCGAAGTTCGGCGACCGCTGGCGCGAGGTCAGCGCGGCGTGGCTGCTGGCACGGGTCCGCTTCCGGGGCGAGCGCGACCTGACCCGCGGCGAGATTCTCGGCTACCTCGACGGCGGCTTCGGCCGCCTGCTGGACGCGCTCGTCGAGTCGGTCGGCCGGGAGACCATCGCCACCGGGGCGCGCGTGACTGACCTCTCGCTGTCTGGGGGTACCGCCGAGACGATCGCTGTCGACTCCAGCGATGATGTCGATTCCGGCCCGGGGGCGGAGACCCACGACGTCGACGCGGTCATCGTTGCGACGATGCCGAACGTCCTGGAGGCGCTGACGGGCTACACCTGCGAGATAGAGTTCCAGGGGACGGTGTGTTCTGTCATCAGCATGGAGGAGGCGCTGACGGACACCTACTGGCTCAACATCGCCGAAGACGTCCCCTTCGGGGCGCTCGTCGAACACACGAACTTCGTGCCCCCCGAACGCTACGGCGGGGAACACCTCCTCTATGCGGTCAGCTACATCCAGGACATGGACGAGGCCCTCTGGCAGATGGACGACGAGGGCGTCGAGGAGGAGTGGCTGTCGGGGATCGAATCGCTGTTTCCCGACTTCGACCGCGGCGCTGTCAACTGGATACAGACCGCGCGCAACCCCCGGACTGCGCCGGTCTACGAGCGCGGCTACCTCGATATGGTCGTCCCCTACGACCTCTCGGAGGCGGTCGCGGACGGCGTCTACTACGCGGGAATGGCCTCGCGGGCGCAGTACCCCGAGCGCTCGCTGAACGGCGGCATCGAGGCCGGGTTCGCGTGTGCGGACCGGATCACCGGACACGCGGAGTGACGTGGACGCGAGCAGTCGACGAATGTAGGCATATATAAGTTGTGGCCGGGTGCAGGCTCGACAACGCTGCCGGGCCCTTGTTGTGGTTACCCGGCAAAGGTCGGGGCGTGAGAGCAGAACCTCGAAACCACGTCCCCGTTCCGAGTATCGATAGACGACCACTCGAAGTGTCGACTGAACTTATACGAAAATGACCTCGAACGGATTGACAGGGAGACGGCAACTCGTCGCCGTCGTTCTCGTCGCCGCCGTAATCGGTGTGGCGCTGTGGCCCGTCGCCACTGACGCGGCCGACAGGCCCACCGATACAGTTGCTGTCGTCGAGATCGACGGCCCAGTCGTCAGCTCCCTCGCGGACGACGTCGAGCAGGAGCTGAGCGACATCAGACAGAACGATTCGGTGAAGGCCGTTGTGTTGAAGATGAACACCCCGGGTGGGTCCGCCTCTGCATCCGAACGGATGTACATGTCGGTCCAGCGGACCGCCAAGGAGATGCCAGTCGTCGCATCCGTCCAGCAGGTGAGTGCCTCGGGCGGATACTACGCGATGTTGCCGACTGACAACATCTACGTCCTGCCGACCTCCTTCACCGGGAGCGTCGGGCTGGCCGCGAACGCCCCCCAGCCGAGCGCTCCCGTCAGAGGTCCCAGCGGCCCCGACAAGCGCGGCGGCAACACGATCGAAGGGTGGGCCCTCCGCCGGTCGGTCGCCGACACGTTCGTCACCACCGTCATGGAGCAACGCGGCGACGAAATACAGGTGTCGCGCTCGGAGGTCGCACACGCGAAGATCTACCTCGGCACCGAGGCCGTCCAGAACGGCTTTGCGGACAAGCTCGGCTCGAAGGACGCGGCGATCCGCGAGGCTGCCGAGCGAGCCGGCCTCGATAGCTACCAGGTCGATACCCGTCAGACCGGATGGGGCGGTCTGCCACTCCTCTTCCAGGCCAACGGTCAGGTCCTCGCGATCGAGTCGAACGACCCCGGTTACAAGGACGTCCGCCCGGTGCGGATGCCCCTCGTTCACGAGGGTTCGATCCCTCACATCGAGAGCGTCGAGGCGGTCACGCAGGACGAGATCAGGAGCAACTCGCAGTCGGAGCAACCAGATGCCACTGACAGCTCGCTCGAAGGAGGTGTGAGCGGATGAACAGATCGATCGTCCTCGGCCTCGCGTTCGTCGTGACGCTCGGGCTCGTCGTCGGAGCGGCGGCAGCAACGAGCTTGCTTGCGGACGACGGGATGGACGACCCGCCCGAGATTCAGAACGACCACTACAGCGACGAGGAACTGGTGGCAGACGCCGAGCCGGGCGAAGCCGACGTGACGATGGAGGGTGACGTCGAATCGCAGACGATCGTGGTCGACCCCGGCGTCGAGCCCTCTTCGCCGCGTGGCGGGTTGCCGCCCTTCCTCGGCGGTCTCCTCGGCCCTGATACGACCGAGCGAGACGTTCTGCCACTCCTCAACGTGCTTGTGGAGAACGGCCACGACGTTCGGGTCTACACGCCCGGCGGCGATCAGGAGCGACCGACCGGACCCACCCGGCCCGGCACCGAGGAGGACAGTCTCTCCCCGGTCGGCGAGGAGCTGGCCGACGCTGACGCGTTCGTCACGTTCCGGACTGACTACAGCGACGACGAGCTGGACGACATCGAGACGTTCGCCGAAGAGGACGGCCGCGTCCTCGTCGCCACCGACCCCGGTGGGACGTTCGAGCGCCCCGACGGCGCCAGTCTCAAGGCGACACTCGGCGTGACCACCGAACCCGGCTACGTCTACAACCTCGAGGAGAACGACCTGAACTTCCAGCGGATCTTCGCGGAGCCAGCCGGAAACTCAGAGCTGACCGACGGCGTCGACCGGGCCGTCTTCGCGACGGCGGGACCGGTCGGCGGGACGGCCACCGCGGACAGTGAACTCGTTCCGATCGACGGCTCACAGCTCTCGACGAGCCGCGCCGGGACCGACGCACCGGTGCTGGTCCGCGACGGGAACGTCGCCATGGTGGGCGACACCAACTTCCTCGCACCCGAGAACGTTCGGCGTGCGGACAACGACGTCCTGGTCGGCAACCTGGCGGACTTTCTCGTCACGAACGACCGCACCCCGGAGGACCAGCCGCCACAGCCGAGCGAGCCGGAACAGGGCGCGCCCGGGCCCTCCCCGCCCGGCGGCCCACAGGTACCCGGACAGAACGGGACCGAACCCCCGACTCGTCCGACCCCTGCCGGGTGATAGCAGACTCCCTCCCGGCGGCTGACAGCACTGTCTGATAGCCAGCCATTCACCGGCGCCGCCGGGCAACGCGTTCTTCTGCCGTTTCCTCCGTGACGAGTTCGTACAGCAGCGCCCGGCCGCCGTCGTCCTTGGGCCGGAGAACCCGGCCGAGGCGCTGGGTGAACTCCCGCTCGCTCCCAGAACCCGAGAGGACGACCGCCACGTTCGCGTCGGGCACATCGACGCCCTCGTCGAGGACGTTCGCCGTCACGACCCGGGAGTACTCCCCTTCCCGGAACCGCGCCAGTATCTCGCGGCGCTCGCCGGTCGGGGTCTCGTGGGTGATCGCGGGCATCAGGAACCGCTCGGAGAGGCGGTAGACCAGATCCGTGTGGGCGGTGAAGACGATGACCCGATCGCCGGCGTGGCGATCCAGTATCCCCTCCAGCCGCTCGACCTTCCGGTCGGCGTTCATCATCACCTCGCGGGCGCGTTGCTTCGCGAGCAGCGCCTCCCGCGCCGCCGGGTCGGTTCCCGAGCGCTTGACGAGCTCCTGGTAGTCGCTGCCGCTGCGCAACTGGAGCCCCGACTTCACGAGGTAGTCGGTGAACGTCCCCTGGTGGCGCTCGTAGACTTCCCGCTCGGCGGGCGTGAGTGAGACCTCGATTCGCTTGATGTCGTAGTCCGCGAGGTGCTCGCCGGCGAGGTCGTCGATCTCGACGCGGTGGACCAGCGGCCCCAGCAGTTCGGCGACGACCTCGTGGGCGCCGTCCGGCCGTTCGAAGGTTGCAGTCAGCCCCAGGCGGGCGGGCGCAGCAAGCAGGCGCGCGATGTCGCGGTACCCCTCGCCGCCGAGGTGGTGGACCTCATCGAAGACTGCCAGCCCGAACCGGTCGCCGAGTTCGTCTGCCCGCAGGTACGCCGAGTCGTACGTCGAGACGGTCACGTCCTCGACCCGTTGCTCGCCCCCGCCCAGTTGCCCGACGGGGGTGTCGAACTCGCGCCCGAGTTCACCTCGCCACTGGTCGAGCAGATCGATAGTCGGGACGACGACGAGCGCCGGAACGTCCAGTTCCTCCATCGCGGCGATGCCGATGACGGTCTTGCCACTGCCCGTTGGGAGTTCGAGCACGCCCCGCTCCCGTGGCCCCGATCCGGCGTTTCCAGAGCCCGCCTGCCAGGCATCCAGCGCCTCCTGCTGGTACTCGCGGAGCCGGTAGGTCGAGGACAGCGACAGATCGGGGAGGTCGAAGACGCGGTCGTCGACATCGATGTCTGCTCCGGCGGCCCCCGCCAGCGCGTCCCGGAGGTCGGCGTACCGGAACGCGGGGGCGCGGCCGGTCAGCGAGCGAGGGTCGAACTCGACGCCCGGGAGGTCGAGGGAGCCGAGTTCGTCGTCGCTCTCGACGCGGATTGTCCCCTCCTCGAAGGTGAGCCGGACTGTCGTCACGTCGACCAGTGGGATGCGGGCCGGTATAACAGCTGTGACACCCTGGACTGACGCGAGCCGGCACCGCTCACTGATCCCCTCGACGGTCCACACCGTCGGCCGTCGCGACGGTCGCAAAGTCACCGAGCCGCTCGATCGCGGGCACGCGGTCGTAGGGCCGGTCGACGACGATGTTGCCCGCCCGCTGTTTCCCCAGGCCAGGGATCGCGGCCAGTTCGTCCATCGAGGCGCTGTTGACATCCAGCGGGTAGGGGACGCCGGTGACAGACCGGTAGCCGTGGTCTGTGATGGCCACGTCGACCGTCGCGCCGAGTTCGCGCTCGCCCGGGATCGCGACGAGCAGCGGATAGGTCCCGAGCTGGCGGCCGAAGGTTCTGCCGTTCTCGTGGTACTCGAGGTGAACGTCCCGCAGGACGGTTCCCGGTGGCACGACCCGCTGGAGCATCGGGTTGTCTATTTCCTCGCGGACCGCCCGCTTGTAGTGTTTGAACTGCTCCTTGTGGTCGCGGGCGATGTCGGCGCCGGTGTCGGACATCTCGGTGCCGGCGAAGGCCATGACCTGCCGGATGTTGATCCGCCGGAGCATCAGGCCGGCGTCGTAGACCCGCTGGAGGAAGTGCCTGTTGTGCTCGAAGGTCTCCGCCCGCTCGCCCTCCAGCCCGTGGACGAGGTTGATGCCCGGCAGGAGCTTCGGGAGGCGCTTGGCGACCCCTCCACCTCCGGGGTCGCCCGGGCGTTCGGCGACCCCTCCAACTCCGGGGTCGCCCGGACG
>JAZKRS010000068.1:0-14903 GCA_036626435.1 Haloarculaceae archaeon
TACTGTCATGTCAATCCGTCCCAGCGCACGCGCGAAGCGCGGAGTTTTTAAGTCCGGACAGGGGAGTAACCGGCACAGTCTAGTGGCGTGACGAGGAAGTGTCGGCATGACCGTCAGCGTACTCGTGCCGTCGTCCCTGACCCGGGAAGCCGAGGACAAACGCGAGGCGACTCGCAAGCTCGGTTACGTGGCCCGCGCGGCCACAATCTTTCGGGTCGACCGGCTCACGGTCTTCCCCGACCCAGCGGGCGAGGGGAAGTGGGGCGGCGGGTTCGTCGAAACCGTGTTGCGGTACGCCGCCACGCCCCCATACCTCCGAAAGGAGGCCTGGGGCAGGCGGGACGAACTGGAGTACGCGGGCGTCCTGCCGCCGCTCCGCGTCCGCTCACAGACCGGCTCCGGATCCGAGGGTTCGGGGTCGTCAAGACAGGGAATCGTGACCGAGGTCGGAGCTGATGGGCGCGTCCGGGTCAATTGCGGACTGCAACACCCGATCTCCCTACCGGTCCCCTCCGATATGGAGGCACCCGGCGAGGGGGAGCGCGTCACCGTCAGGGTCTCTTCGCGAGAGCCGGTCCGGGCGAAGATCGTCGACGAGCCCTCACCGGGCTACGACGTGGACGCCGCGGACCTCGATACGACGCTCGCCCGCGACGACGCTGGCCTCGCGGTTGCCGCATCGCGGCACGGCGAGGAACTCGACGTCGCCCGTCTCGGCCAGCTGGTCGAGGCGGTTCGCACCGCGAATGGCGAGCCCGGGATGACGGTCGCGTTCGGCGCACCCGAGCGCGGCCTGCCGGAGATACTCGGCATCGACCCGGACGCAGTCGCCGGAGCGACCGGCGAGTCGGGTCGGTTCGACCTCTGGCTGAATGCGATTCCGAACCAGGGCAGCGAGGTGGTTCGCACGGAGGAAGCGGCCTTCGCCACGCTCGCCTGCCTGACCCTCACGGAGTGACACCATGCCACAGCCAAACAGACCACGAAAAGGCTCGCTGGGCTTCAGCCCGCGCAAGCGTGCGGCCAGCGAGACGCCTCGCTTCAACAGCTGGCCCGACGACGACGGCCAGCCGGGGCTACAGGGCTTTGCCGGCTACAAGGCCGGCATGAGCCACGTCGTCATGATAAACGACGAGCCCAACTCCCCCCGAGAGGGGATGGAGGAGACGGTCCCGGTGACCGTCGTCGAGACGCCCCCCATGCGGGTCGTCGCCCTGCGAGCCTACGAGGACACGCCATACGGCGCGCGTCCGCTCACCGAGGTCTGGGCCGACGAGTTCCACCCGGAACTCGACCGCGCCCTCGACCTGCCCGAGAGCGGGGACACAAGCGCCACAGAGGAACAGATTCACGAGGCACGCGAGTCGGGTGACCTGGCGGACGTGCGTGCGATCACGCACACCGTCCCGGACGAACTCGACGGTGTGCCCAAGAAGGAACCGGACGTGATGGAGAACCGCGTCGGCGGCGGCTCCCTCGCCGAGCGCGTCGAGTTCGGCCTCGACGCCCTCGACGGCGGGGAGTACACCGTGACAGACGTGTTCCGCGCCGGCGAGTACGCCGACGTCGCGGGCATCACGAAGGGCAAGGGCACCCAGGGCCCGGTCAAGCGCTGGGGCGTCCAGAAGCGCAAGGGCAAGCACGCCCGCCAGGGCTGGCGCCGACGCATCGGCAACCTCGGCCCGTGGAACCCCTCGCGGGTTCGCTCGACGGTGCCCCAGCAGGGCCAGACCGGCTACCACCAGCGGACCGAACTCAACAAGCGCCTCGTCGACCTCGGTGACGACGACGTCACCGTCGACGGCGGCTTCGTCAACTACGGCGAGGTCGACGGGGCGTACGCGCTGGTGAAGGGCTCGGTCCCGGGGCCGGAAAAGCGCCTGGTCCGCCTGCGCCCGGCAGTGCGTCCGAACGACCAGCCGCGCCTCGACCCCGAGGTGCGGTACGTCTCGACAGCGACAAACCAGGGGCAGGGATAACTCATGCAGGTACCAGTACGCACACTCGACGGTGAGGACGAGGGCGAGGTAGAGCTCCCCGACGTCTTCGAGGCGCAGTTCCGCCCGGACCTGATCCGGCGGGCCGTCCTCGCCGCTCAGGCAAACAGGAAGCAGGACTACGGCGCAGACGAGTACGCGGGGATGCGAACCCCCGCAGAGTCCTTCGGCAGCGGGCGCGGCATGGCCCACGTGCCACGCGAAGGTGGCCAGGCCCGGCGCGTCCCACAGACCGTCGGCGGCCGCCGCGCACACCCGCCGAAGTCGGAGAAGGACCGCTCGCTCGACGTCAACGACAAGGAACGCAAGCAGGCCGTCCGCTCGGCGATCGCGGCCACGGCCGACCAGGAACTGGTCACGGAGCGCGGCCACGAGTTCGACGACGACGTCGAACTGCCGGTCGTCGTCAGCGACGAGTTCGAGGATCTGGCGAAGACGAAGGAGGCAGTCGAGACGCTGGAGGGGATCGGGCTGTACGCCGACATCGACCGCGCAGACGAGACGAAGATCCGCGCCGGCCAGGGGTCGACCCGCGGGCGCAAGTACCGCCGGTCGAAGTCGATCCTCTTCGTCACGAGCGAGGAGCCGTCCCGTGCCGCCCGCAATCTGGCGGGCGCGGACGTGGCGACCGCACGCGAGGTCAACGCGGAAGACCTCGCACCCGGTACCCAGCCAGGTCGGCTGACAGTCTGGACCGAGAGCGCACTCGAGGAGGTGTCCGAGCGATGAGTACGGTAATCGAACACCCACACGTCACCGAGAAGGCAGTCGACAAGATGGACTTCCAGAACAAGATGCAGTTCATCGTCGACCTCGACGCCGAGAAGTCGGAAATTGGCGACGCCATCGAAGCGCAGTACGGCGTCACCGTCGAGGGCGTGACGACGATGGTGACCCCCCAGGGTGAGAAGAAGGCCACCGCCCAGCTCTCTGAGGACGACGACGCACAGGAAATCGCGAGCAGAATCGGGGTGTTCTGAGATGGGACGACGAATCCAGGGCCAACGACGCGGTCGCGGCTCGCCCACGTTCAGGGCGCCGTCACACCGCTACAAGGCGGAGCTGTCGCACCGGAAGGTCGAAGACGGCGACGTCGTCGCCGGGACCGTCGTGGACATCGAACACGATCCCGCACGGTCGGCGCCGGTCGCAGCAGTCGAGTTCGAGGACAGCAAGGGACAGAGTCCCTCGGGTAGCCGGACGCAGTCCGGCGACGGCGACCAGCGCCTCGTGCTCGCCCCCGAAGGCGTCGGCGTCGGCGACGAGATTCAGGTCGGCGTCTCGGCGGCAATCGAGCCGGGGAACACGCTCCCGCTGGCGGAGATCCCCGAGGGCGTGCCGGTCTGTAACGTCGAGGCCAACCAGGGCGACGGCGGGAAGTTCGCCCGGGCCTCGGGCGTCAACGCGACGCTTCTGGCCCACGAGCGCAACGTGGCCGTGGTCCAGTTGCCAAGCGGCGACGTCAAGCGGCTGGACCCGCAGTGTCGGGCCACCATCGGCGTCGTCGCCGGCGGCGGCCGGACGGAGAAGCCGATGGTCAAGGCCGGCAACAAGTACCACAAGATGAAAGCCCGCGGGACGAAGTGGCCGACCGTCCGTGGTGTGGCGATGAACGCCGTCGACCACCCGTTCGGTGGCGGCGGCCGCCAGCACCCCGGCAAACCCAAGTCCATTTCGCGGAACGCACCGCCGGGCCGCAAGGTGGGCGACATCTCCTCGCGGCGAACCGGCCGCGGTGGTAACGAATGAGTTCTGACTACCAGATCGGCCACGAGGGCGAGTTTACCTACCGTGGCCACACGCTAGACGAGCTGCAGGAGATGAGCATCGAGGAAGTCGCGGAACTGCTCCCCGCACGCCAGCGGCGAACCATCAAACGCGGTCTGTCAGTCGAACACGAGAAGCTCCTCGAAGCGGCACGCGAGGCCGACTCCGAGGAGACGGCAAACAACCCCATCCGGACGCACCTCCGGGACATGCCGATCCTCCCTGAGATGGTCGGGATCACGTTCGCGGTCCACACGGGCCAGAGCTTCGAGCGTGTCAGGGTCGATCCGGAGATGCTCGGCCACTACCTCGGGGAGTTCCAGCTCACCCGGGGGACGGTCGAACACGGACAGGCCGGCATCGGAGCGACACGCTCCTCGAAGTTCGTGCCCCTCAAGTGATCATGGGAATCAGCTACTCAGTCGACGCGGATCCGGACACGACGGCGAAAGCGATGCTCCGGGAGCGTCAGATGAGCCTCAAGCACAGCAAAGCCCTCGCACGGGAGATCAAGGGCATGAAAGCCAGCGACGCCGTCGAGTACCTCGAAGCGGTCATCGACGGCGAGCAGGCGGTCCCCTTCCGGCAGCACAACTCCGGTGTCGGACACAGGAGTGGAATCGACGGCTGGGACGCCGGTCGGTTCCCGGAGAAGGCAAGCGGCGAGTTCCTCGACCTCATCGAGAACGCGGTCAACAACGCCGACCACCAGGGATTCGACGGCGAGGAGATGGCGATCATGCACGTCGCCGCCCACAAGGTCGGTGAGAGCCAGGGTCGCAAGCCCCGTGCCATGGGGCGTGCCTCCCCGTGGAACACGACGGAGATCGACGTCGAGTTGATCCTCGAAGCGGGAGGTGATGAGTAGATGGCCGACGAACAGCAGTTCATCGAAGATGGGCTCCAGCGGACCCAGATCGACGAGTTCTTCCAGGAGGAACTGGGCCGTGCCGGCTACGGCGGCATGGAGGTCGCCAAGACGCCGATGGGGACACAGATCGTCCTCAAGGCCGAGAAACCCGGCATGGTCATCGGCAAGGGCGGAAAGAACATCCGAAAGATCACGGATACCCTGGAGACGCAGTTCGACCTCGACGACCCGCAGATCGACGTCCAGGAGGTCGACGAGCCGGATCTGAACGCCCGCATCGTCGCCGACCGTCTCGCCAACGCCCTCGAACGGGGCTGGTACTTCCGGAAGGCGGGCCACACCACCATCGACCGCATCATGGAAGCGGGCGCACTCGGCGCGGAGATTGTCCTTTCGGGCAAGGTGACGGGTGCACGCTCGCGCGTCGAGAAGTTCAACCGCGGCTACATCAAGCACAACGGCGAACCCGCAGAGGAGATCGTCGACCACGGCGTCGGCACCGCAGTGATGAAGCTGGGCACGATCGGCGTGCAGGTGAAGATCATCCCGCCGGGCGCCGAACTCCCCGACGACTTCGAGATCTACGAGGACGTCGACGTCGAGGACTACATCGAGGAAGCAGAGGGCGTCGAGGAACTCCTCGCCGGCGAACCCGAGGACGAACCGGCGGGCGGCGCGCCCCCCGAAGGCGCCGAGCCCGAGGCGGAACCTACCGGAGAAGAGATAGAAGAGGAGGTCGTCGAGGAACCCGCGGAGTTCGAGGAGCCGGACGTGCCCGACGAGGCAGACGTCGAGGACGAACTCGACGACCTCGCGGCCGACGTCGAGGACGAACTCGACGAGGAGTCCGAGTCGGAAGCGGAGGAACTGATGGAGGAGATGGACAGCGCGGAGGAGGGTGACGACGAATGATCCTCCACCCCGACGAGTTGCGGGACATGACGCCAGCCGAACGGCAGGCAGAACTCGACAACCTGGAGACGGAGCTGTTGAACGAGCAGGCAATCAAGGCCGCGGGCGGGATGCCGGAGAGCCCGGGACGCATCAAGGAACTCCGGCGGACGGTCGCCCGCATCAAGACAATCCAGCGCGAAGAAGGCGACATCGACGGCGAGACAGCCGGGGAGGCCGAGTAATGCCACTGACGCCCGAAACCCTCCCGCGACACGAACTGGTCGGCCTCGACGCCGAGGTCATCGAGGCGTCGAACCCCGACCTCGTCGGCATCCGCGGCGAGGTCGTCGCGGAGACGAAGCAGACACTCGGGATCGAGCGAGGGGATCGGGTGTCCCACGTCCCGAAGGCCGGGGTGACGTTCGCGTTCACCATCGACGGCGAGCGCGTCCGCGTCGACGGCGAGCGACTCGTCGCTCGGCCGGCCCGGCGTGCGGAACAGACAGGTAATTCACAATGGCGATAGGACTGAACGTACAGGAGCCGGAGGGGACCTGCACCGACGAGAACTGCCCGTTCCACGGGACGCTTTCCGTGCGCGGACAGACAATCGTCGGCGAGGTCGCCTCCACCGACATGGAGAAGACCGTCGTCGTCGAGCGCGAGTACGACGTGAAGGTGCCGAAATACGACCGACTGATGAAGCGGCGCAGCCGGATCCCGGCCCACGCACCCCCGTGCATGGACCTGGAGGTCGGCGACACGGTCACGATAGCAGAGACACGACCGCTCTCGAAGACAAAAAGCCACGCCGTGGTCTCCCGGGCAGACTCCGCGGAGGCCGCGGGTGCGAGCGGAGAGAGCCGCGAGCAGGGAGGTGACGACTGATGGAGGCGCTGAACGCCGACGTCACGCCCGGACTGGAGAAGGGCTCGCTCGTGACGTGTGCCGACAACACGGGCGCACGCGAGCTGAAGGTCGTCAGCATCTCGGGCTACTCGGGGACGATCAACCGTCACCCGAAGGCAGGCCTGGGTGACAAGGTGACCGTCTCGGTCACGAAGGGCACCCCGGAGATGCGCCGGCAGGTCCTCAACGCGGTTGTCGTCCGCCAGCGGAAGCCGATCCGCCGGCCGGACGGCACGCGCGTGAAGTTCGAGGACAACGCCGCCGTCATCGTCGACGACAACGAGGACCCGCGAGGGACCGAGATCAAGGGCCCCATCGCGCGGGAAGTCGCAGAGCGGTTCGGAAGCATCGCGTCAACGGCTACGATGATAGTATGAGCAAGCAACCACGCAAACAGCGAAAACAGCAGGCCGAGGCCCCGCTGCACGAGCGCCACTCGCAGGTCCGTGCGACGCTGTCAGAGGACCTTCGCGAGCAGTACGGCCAGCGCAACGTGCGCGTCAACGAGGGCGACACCGTCGAGGTGCTTCGCGGCGACTTCGCCGGCGAGGAAAACGACGTCGTCAACGTCGACCTCAAGGACGCGACTGTCCACGTCGAGGACGTCACGCTGGAGACGGCGGACGGCGAGGAGGTCCCGCGTCCTCTGGACGCGAGCAACCTCCGCGTCACGAGTCTCGATCTCTCGGACGACAGGCGGCAGGCCCGGCTGGAATCGGAGGCGGATAGCGCATGAGCAACCACCAGAAGCGGCTCTCGGCCCCGAAGAGCTGGCCGGTCGAGCGCAAGGCGGAGAAGTTCACCGTGAAGGCCGACGCCGGCCCGCACGGCGAGGAGGGGGTTCCCCTGCTCGTCCTCCTGCGGGACGTGCTCGGCTACGCCGACAGCCGGAAGGAGGCGCGCTACGCGCTGAACCAGGACAACGTCATCATCAACGGCAAGGCGGTCTCCGATGAGGAGCGCCCCGTCGGGATGTTCGACATCCTGGCCTTCGACGAGCGCGAGGAGTACTACCGCGTGTTCCCCGGCGAGGGCGGTCGGCTGGCGCTGACTCCCATCGACGCCGAGGCCGCACAGAGCAAGCTCGGCAAGATCGTCAACAAGCAACACGTACCCGGCGGTAACGTCCAGCTGACGCTTCACGACGGACAGACGCTGCTGGTCGAGGAGGACAGCGAGTACGAGGGCGGCGACTCGCTCGTCGTCGCCAACGAGGACAGTGGGGCGTCGGACGACGTCCCGAACGCGAGCGGCGACGAGCCGCGAGCCGGCGAGGTCGTCGCCCATTTCGAGTACGAGGAGGGCGCGCTTGTTACGGCCGTCGACGGGGCACACGCCGGCGAGATCGGCGTCATCGACGAGATCCAGATGACCGCGAGCAGCGCCGAGAACAACGTCATCGTCTCGCAGGACGACGTTCCCGGCGTCTCGGGTAGCGGATTCGAGACTGTCGAGGAGTACATCGTCGTCATCGACGAGAACTTCGTCGAGGGCGGGGACGAGGAGTCGGACACAGACGAAGAAGAGCCGGAAGCAGAAGAGCCCGAAGAATCAGACTCGGCCGAAAGCGAGGATGAATCGGAGACGGACGTCGCCGAAGGCGACGGAGGTGACGACGAATGAGTTCGGAAGCTGACTCGGAGGCGGAGTTTCACGAGATGCGCGAGCCCCGGGTCGAGAAGGTTGTCGTCCACATGGGCATCGGCCAGGGCGGCGTCGAACTCGGCAACGCCGAGGAGATACTGACAGAGATCACGGGTCAGCAGCCGGTCCGGACGACGGCGAAGGCGACGGAGCCCGAGTTCGACATCCGGGAAGGCGAACCCATCGGCGCGAAGGTCACCCTGCGCGACGACGAAGCCATCGAGTTCATCCAGACGGCCCTGCCGCTGGTCGACCTCTCGCCGTCGCAGTTCGACGAGACGGGCAACTTCAGCTTCGGGGTCGAGGAACACACCGACTTCCCGAGCCAGGAGTATGACCCGACGATCGGCATCTACGGGCTGGACGTGACGGTCAACCTCGTCCGTCCGGGCTACCGCGTTTCGAAGCGGGACAAGGCGTCGCGGTCGATTCCGTCGAGCCACCGGCTCGACGTCGACGACGCGGTGACGTTCGTCGAGGAGACGTTCGACGTGGAGGTGAGAACATGAGCGAAAGCGAAACCGAGGCCGAGGAGGACGGCGAGCGCACCGGCGAGCAGGCGGCAAAGCGCACGGGACAGCTCCGCGACTGCCAGCGTTGCGGGCGCGAGCAGGGGCTCGTCGGCAAGTACGACATCTACCTGTGCCGGCAGTGCTTCCGCGAGGTGTCCCGGAGCATGGGGTTCAAGAAGTACTCATGACACGCAACGACCCACTCGCCAGCGCGCTCTCGACCATCGACAACGCCGAGAGCGTCGGCCATCTGACACAGACGGTAGAGCCCGCCTCGAACGAAATCGGCAGCGTCCTCGAGGTCTTCTACGACCGCGGGTACATCGACGGCTTCCAGTACGTCGAGGACGGCAAGGCCGGCAAGTTCGAGGTCGAACTGAAAGGCGCGGTAAACGCGTGTGGCCCGGTCAAGCCACGCTACTCCGCGACGGCCGACGAGTACGAGAAGTGGGAGAAGCGGTTTCTCCCGGCCCGTGACTACGGGACACTCGTCGTGACCACCTCGCATGGCATCATGAGCCACTACGAGGCCCGCCAGGAGGGCGTCGGGGGCCAGGTCATCGCATACGTATACTAATGCCACGAACAGAACTCGAACTACCGGACGACGTGAGCACCGAGGTGGATCACCTCGAGCTCACAGTAGAGGGACCGAACGGCAGCGTCACGCGCCGCCTCTGGTACCCGGACGTCTCGGTCGAGGCGGAGGATGGCCACGTGGTCATCGAGAGCGACGCCGAGGACGCGAAGACGATGTCGACGCTTGGCACCTTCCAGAGCCACGTCGAGAACATGGTCCACGGCGTGACCGAGGGCTGGGAGTACGAGATGGAGATCTTCTACTCCCACTTCCCGATGCAGGTCACCGTCGAGGGTGACGAAGTCGTCATCGAGAACTTCCTCGGCGAGCGCGCTCCGCGGCGAACCGAGATTCACGGCGATACAGAGGTCGAGATCAGCGAGGAGCAAGTGACGCTGCGCGGGCCGAACATCGAAGACGTCGGCCAGACTGCCGCCGACATCGAACAGCTGACGCGGGTCAAGGACAAGGACGTCCGCGTCTTCCAGGACGGCGTCTACATCACACAGAAGCCGAGCCGAGGTGACGCCTGATGACAGACGACGGGACGGAAGACGACGAGATAGCGGAACTGGAGGACATCGGCGGCGTCTCCGAGGAAACGGCCGAGACGTTGCGCGCGGCCGGCTACGAGACCGTCGCGGACATCCGCGGGGCCAGCCAGGACGACCTCGAAGCGGTCGAGGGCGTCAGCACAGCGCTGGCCGCCCGGATCAAGGCCGACGTCGGTGGCCTCGAAGTCGCCGAGGACGTCGAGGCTGAAGTCGAGGAGACTGACGAGGAGTCAGACACCGAACCAGACGAACACGACGAGCCGGAAGCAAAAGAGCCCGGCGAAGACGAGACGGCCGAGGAAGAAGGGCCCGGGGAACTCACCGACATCAGCGGAGTCGGAGACCCCAAGGCCGAGGCGTTGCGCGCGGCCGGCTACGAGACCGTCGCGGACATCCGCGGGGCCAGCCAGGACGACCTGGCGGATGTCGAGGACATCGGCATGGCACTCGCGGCCCGGATCAAGGCCGACGTCGGTGACCTCGAAGTCGCCGAAGAGGTCGAGGCCGAAGTCGAAGAGGAGGAAGTCCCCGAACCCGAGGCGGAAGTCGAGACCGAACTCCAGCCACGCGGGCTGGTCGACAAGACGCCCGACCTGGACGAGGAGGCCGAGCGGCTACTCGCCCAGCGTCGTCGCGAAGGCAAGCCGCAGTTCAACCGCCAGGACTACCACAAGAAGACGCGCGTGCCGACGTCCTGGCGCCGTCCACGTGGCGGGCTCTCGAAGCAGCGACGCGGCGTGAAGGGGAAAGGCGACACCGTCGAGGCGGGCTTTCGGACGCCCACCGCGGTGCGTGGCCTGCACCCCTCCGGCTTCGAGGAGGTCCGCGTCCACAACACCGACGACCTCGAGGGCGTGGACGGCGATCTGGAGGCGGTCCGGATCGCCTCGAAGGTCGGCGGCCGCAAGCGAGAACGCATCGAAGAGGTCGCGGAGGACCGCGGCATCCGCGTTCTCAACCCAACCTACGAGGAGGTAGAAGTCGAATGACAGATCTGAGCGCACAGAAGCGGCTGGCCTCGGAAGTCCTCGACGTCGGGAAGAACAAGATCTGGTTCGACCCCGACGCACAGGGCGATATCGCGGAGGCGATCACCCGCGAGGACATCCGCGAGCTGGTCGACGACGGCATCATCCGGGCCGGGGAACCGTCGGGGAACTCCCGCGGCCGCGCCCGGGAACGACAGCGAAAGCGGTCCTACGGCCACCAGACCGGCCCGGGCTCCCGGAAGGGGAAGGCCGGCGGCCGGCAGGATCGCAAGGAGAACTGGCAATCGAGGATTCGCGCACAGCGGGAGTACCTGCGCGAACTCCGCGGCGACGAACTCACCCGCTCGGCGTACCGGGACCTCTACGACAAGGCCGGTGGCGGCGAGTTCGACTCCGTCGCGGACCTGCAGCGGTACATCGACGACAACGACTACGGAGAGAACAATGGCTAGTGGACCACGCTACACGGTGCCGATGCGGCGTCGCCGCGAGGCCCGGACAGATTACCACCAGAGGTTGCGCCTGCTGAAATCCGGCAAACCACGCCTCGTTGCTCGCAAGAGCAACAGGCACGTCAGGGCGCAGCTGGTCACGACCGGGCCAGAGGGCGACCGGACAGTCGCGTCCGCCTACTCGGGCGATCTCCGGGAGTACGGCTGGGAGGCGCCGACGGGCAACATGCCCGCGGCGTACCTGACCGGCCTGCTCGCTGGGCTCCGGGCGCTCGACGCGGGCGCCGAGGAGGCGGTGCTCGACATCGGGCTGAACTCCCCAACCCCGGGGAGCAAGGTCTTCGCGGTACAGGAAGGTGCAATCGACGCCGGGCTCGAAATCCCGCACAACGACACCGTACTGGCAGACTGGTCGCGCACGCGCGGCGAACACATCGCCGAGTACGCCGACAGCCAGGGCGGGCTCTACAGCGGCGATTTCGACGCCACGGAACTGCCCGCACACTTCGACGAGATGCGGGAGACGCTACTGGAAGGTGACATCGAACTATGAGTGCTGAAGACGGATGGGTACCACAGACCCGGCTCGGCAAGCAGGTCGCGAACGGCGAAGTCGAGTCGATGCGCGACGCGCTGAACGCCGGGCTACCCCTGAAGGAACCCGAGATCGTAGACCAGCTCGTCCCGGACCTCGAAGACGAGGTGCTGGACATCAATATGGTTCAGCGGATGACCGACTCCGGCCGCCGGGTGAAGTTCCGGTGTGTCGTCGTCGTCGGCAACCGCGACGGCCTCGTCGGCTACGCCGAGGGCCGAGACGACCAGGTGGGCGGTGCGATCCAGAAGGCGATCGAGATCGGCAAGCTGAACCTCATCGACATCTCGCGGGGCTGCGGGTCCTGGGAGTGTGGCTGTGGGCGACCCCACACTGTCGCGCTCCGGACAACCGGCAAGGCGGGCAGCGTCGAGGTCGAACTCCGGCCTGCGCCCCGTGGGCTCGGACTGGCGGGCGGGGAGACCGTCCGCAAGGTGCTCGAACTCGCCGGCATCGAGGACATCTGGACGCGCTCGTCTGGCAACACGCGCACGACGGTCAACTTCGCGAAGGCGACGTTCAACGCCCTGCAGAACACGGCCGAGGCACGCGTCCCGCAGGAGACCTGGGAGAAACGCGAGGTGATCGAATGATGCAGGCTCTCGTCCAGTTGCGCGGCGAAGTCAACGTCAATCAGGACATTCTGGACACCCTGGAGATGCTCAACCTCGAGAGGGTCAACCACGCGACGCTCGTCCCCGAGACGCCGACCTACGATGGGATGGTGGCGAAGGTCAACGACTTCGTCGCCTACGGGCAGCCCAGCCAGGAGACGGTCGAACTCCTGTTACGGCGGCGCGCACAGCCCGCCGAGGGTGACGTGGACATCGACGACGAGTGGGTCGGAGAGAACACCGACTACGATGACATCTCGTCGCTCGCCTGGGCGCTCCTCTCCGAGGAGACGACGCTGCAGGAGCAGGGCATCTCACCGACGCTTCGCCTGCACCCGCCGCGTGGCGGCCACGACGGCATCAAACACCCAGTCACGGAAGGCGGCGAACTCGGACGACACGACACCGAGGAGATAGACGACCTGCTGGAGGCGATGCGATAATGACAGACAAGAAGAACCGACAGCGCGGCTCGCGCACGCACGGCGGCGGCACCCACAAGAACCGCCGCGGCGCCGGCCACCGGGGCGGGCGCGGCGCGGCCGGCCGCGACAAACACGAGTTCCACAACTACGATCCCCTCGGCAAGCACGGCTTCACCCGGCCGGAGAAAGTCAAGGACGAGGTGCTGACAGTCGACGTCCGCTCTCTCGATGAGGACGCGCCGCTGCTCGCGGCCGAGGGCGTCATCGAAGAGACTGGCGATGGCTACCGGATCGACGCACGCGACGTCGTCGAGGACGGCCACGAGGTCGACGCCGTGAAGATCCTCGGCAACGGGCAGGTCCGCTCTCAGCTGTCGGTCGTCGCCGACGCGTTCTCGGCGAGCGCCCGGGAGAAGATCGCCGAGGCCGGCGGAACGGTCGAACTCACGGAGCGCGCCGAGGAAGCCGACGAGGAACCGGACGACGCCGACGAGGAATAGCATGAGCTGGAAGGACACCGCCGAACCGGTTCTCACGAGGATGCCGTCAGTCCGACGGCCCGAGCGCCACGTCCCCTTCAAGCGCAAGCTGGGGTGGACGGCCGGCGTTCTGGTGCTGTATTTCTTCCTGACGAACGTCTTCCTCTTTGGCCTCCAAGGGCAGGGCAGTGAAGTGTTCGGCCAGTTCCGATCGATCCTCGCCGGCGCGCAGGGGACCATCATGCAACTCGGCATCGGCCCCATCGTCACGGCGAGCATCGTCCTGCAACTGCTCGGCGGTGCCGACCTGCTCGGCCTCGACACCCAGAACAACCCCCGCGACCAGGTGCTGTATCAGGGCCTCCAGAAGTTGCTGGTCATCGTGATGTGCATCCTGACGGGGCTGCCGATGGTTTTCGCCGGCCAGTTCCTGCCGCCCAGCCCCGCACTCGCGGAGTCGCTTGGTATCGGTATCACTGGGGTGAAGTGGCTCATCTTCGCCCAGGTGTTCCTTGGGGGAATTCTCATCCTCTACATGGACGAGGTCGTGAGCAAGTGGGGCGTCGGATCGGGTGTCGGCCTGTTCATCATCGCTGGCGTCTCACAGCGACTCATCGGCGGCCTCATCGCAATCCCCGGCCTCGGTGTCAACAAGGGGATCGTTCCGACCTGGATCGACGTGATCCTGGGCAACGAGCCGATCCCGCCCTTGCTGACCCCTTCGGGCGTTGAGGCGCTGCTCGTCGGGGTCGGGAGCATCATCCCGATCCTGACGACGATTGCCATCTTCGTGGTGGTCGTCTACGCCGAGAGCGTCCGTGTCGAGATCCCACTCTCGAACGCCCGGGTCAAGGGCGCACGAGGGCGCTACCCGGTGAAACTCATCTACGCGAGCGTCCTGCCGATGATTCTCGTCCGCGCGCTACAGGCGAACGTTCAGTTCCTCGGACGGATCCTGAACGCCCAGCTTGGGAGCATGCCGGCCTGGCTGGGAACCTACGCTGACGGGAACCCGACCGGCGGCCTGTTCTACTTCCTGGCGCCGATACGCAATCCCCAGGATTGGATGTGGTTCGCCGGTGGCGGGGGTGGGAACGCCCCCTGGGAGATACTCCTCCGGGTCGGAACGGACCTGACGATCATGGTCATCGGCGGCGCCATCTTCGCCATCTTCTGGGTGGAGACAACGGACATGGGTCCCGACGCGACCGCCCAGCAGATCCACAACTCCGGGATGCAGATCCCGGGCTTCCGGCAGAACGTTCGGAGCATCGAACGGGTGCTCGAACAGTACATCCCGCAGGTGACCGTCATCGGCGGCGCGCTGGTCGGGTTGCTCGCCGTGATGGCCAACATGCTCGGGACTATCGGCGGCGTCTCCGGAACCGGGCTGTTGCTGACTGTGTCGATCACCTACAAGATCTACGAGGAGATTGCCGAAGAGCAACTCATGGAGATGCACCCCATGATGCGCCAGATGTTTGGCTAGTGATTAATACGCTGTATTGACATCCTCCTCCGCGTGAACGCGGAGGAATCCCGAGCGTGGGGATATTAGGGTCTACAGTCGCTAGTTGTCCGCTCTGGCTCAAGAGAGCGATTGCTGACACGTAGTGGTTAG
>JAZKRS010000069.1:0-14530 GCA_036626435.1 Haloarculaceae archaeon
TCCGTCGAGTTCGTCGAACGTCGGCCCGTGGCGACAGCCATCGGGGCCCACGAGGTGCCAGGCACCGGTCCCGGAGCGAGCGAACGTTGGCATACACCGAGTATCCGGCCGGGGCGCATTATTATACTGACGGCTATACCTTCGTGAGCATAGTCGACCCCACGGGGGATCGAAATCGCTCACGGGCGTATAGCCGTTAGTATTACTGTGGCCCAGAAAGCACGAAGCCGGGCCGCAACCGGAACGAACATAACGCTTCTTGCCACACACTCTCACACTATGACAGTCGGGAAAGCCGCTCGGATGGACCGCATCGGCACAGGGGGGCGACACCTCATCGTCCCCATGGATCACGGCCTCACACTGGGCGCAGTCAAGGGTCTGGCCGACATCGAATCGACCATCGATGCCGTCACAGCGGGTGGGGCCGACGCCGTACTCACTCAGCGGGGTATTGCACCCCGCGTCCACGGCAACACGAACGGCGCAGGCTACGTCGTCCACCTCAACGGCTCGACTGCGATCGGCCCCGACGAGATGGACAAGCGGCCGACAGGTACCGTCGAAGACGCCGTCCGCGCGGGGGCCGACACCGTTTCCTTTCACATCAACGTCGGCAGCGAGTACGAGCCGGAACAGATTTCACAGCTTGCGGAGGTCACGAGCGAGGCCGACCGCCTGGGGATACCCACGCTGGCGATGACCTACGCCCGCGGCCACGACGTCCGCGACGACAATCCGGAGACTTTCGCTGAGGACCTCGGACACGCTGTCCGTCTTGGGGAGGAACTGGGTGCGGATCTCGTCAAGACCGCCTACTCCGGGACACCAGAGACGTTCGAGCGTGTCGTCGAGTCGACGCGCCTGCCGGTCGTCATCGCCGGCGGGAGCAAGGGAACCGACGAGGAGACGCTGGCGATGGTCCGCGGTGCGATGGACGCCGGGGCGGCGGGCGTCTCGATGGGGCGGTCTATCTTCCAGCACGACGACCCCGGGGCGATCACGAGAGCCGTCTCGGCGGTCGTCCACGACGACGAAAGCGCCGCCGACGCCGTCGAACGTGCCGGTCTCGCCGTCGAGGTCTGAGACCGGAGTCCAGACGACGGGTCAGCTCCCGAAAAACAGGCGCGGGGCCCCGTCCACGCCGCGTTCTCTGTTGTAGACGAGAGCAGAACGATTGGGAACTCGGGCTGGTCGAAGGCCAGCTGGCCGGGTTCCGATGGGTTTAAACAAACCGACTGAATACGCTCTCGTGCGTCGAGGGCTCGTAGATCAGTGGTAGATCACTCCCTTGGCATGGGAGAGGCCCCGGGTTCAAATCCCGGCGAGTCCATAATTGCTGTCGCTCGCAACATCGCGAGCGACGGCAATTCTGTTTGTTCGAGCCGGATTTGAAGCCTACCAGTCGCAGCCCGCGCAGCGAAGCGAGCAGGAACGTCTGGTTTCGGTTCAAATCCCGGCGAGTCCATAATTGCTGTCGCTCGCATAACATTTTAATATGGTGTCTGAGAAACACGAATGAGGGGTGTGAATATGATTGAGATAGAGGCCGAGACCACCGTCGATGCATCACCCAAAACCGTCTTCGAGTTCATTGCTGTCCCGAAAAACCACCCGAAAATCATGCCAAGCCTCATCGAGATCTCGAATGTGAGGGACACTGACATCGGGAAACAAGGGCGGTACGTCTTCAAGATGGTTGGCCAAGCAATGGAGGGACAGTTCACCGACACCGAGTTCGACCGCCCAAATCAGCGGGCATACGAACTGACAGGAGATATTGAGGGAACCGTCACGTGGACGATTGAGGCATCCGGCGAGGGCGCACATGTCAACTATGACCAGGAGACCGACCCTCCCGGTCCAGACATGCTTGAGACGGTTACTGAACCGATTGCGAGCACGTTCCTCCAACGCGAGGCAGATACGACGGTGGAGAACTTGCGGACGCTCGTTGAGGAAAGCGTAACAGACACAGCGTAGGCCCGGCCCCGCCTCCGCTCTGCCTGCTGCACTCTCTGCAGAGAACTTTTCCGACCCGGTATTGACCTCCAGTCGTGTGGAGTTATCGACCTGTGACGGCAGAGTTAGTTCCTGTTATAAGATAGCTTATATTTCTATGCTCTGTTCTCTCCAGCTTGCACCGGGCAACCCCACACGTCTAGCTCCTATCAGTAGGGTCCATGCGAGATACACGGATATGCAGCAACCTGTCGTTGCGATGTGGATTAACCGAGCCGTCGCAGTCATGCAAATGGGAAGCGAGGATGCGAAGGACGGGCACGGTGGGATTTGAACCACGCCCAGGCGTGCTCGCTTCGCTGCGCGCGTCTGGTCTACTCCAAATCCCGCTGGCCGCTCGGCTCCTCACGTCTGTTCGTCGCACGAGCGGGCACGGTGGGATTTGAACCCACGACCGTCGGATTAGAAGTCCGACGCTCTGGTCCGGACTGAGCTACGTGCCCTCATTCACTCGTCTGGACTGCACCCTGAAAAAGCAGTGGGAATCAAGCGGCGTCAGCACGGCGCTCGGACCACGACTCCGCGACGGCAAACGAGAGCGTGCTCACGAGCCCAATCAGGGTTCCACCGGTCAGCATGATCGCGAGGTATTCGAGCGTCGCACGACCGAGGAAGTACGCGCTCACGCCGTGGAGGACGGCCGCGATGGCCAACACGTAGAAGGGAGCGTTCAGATACCGCCACTGGAACTCCCCAGCGAGGTACTCGTCGGTCACCTGCCCGAGGCTGCTGGTCACCCCTGCGGCGGCGAACCACTGGACCGACCCGTACGCCAGCGCCGCGATGATGTCGATGACGCCGAGCGCGACCGAACTCTCGATCTGTGTCGCTTCGAGCGTCCGGATGCCGCTGACCCCGCCGATGACCAGGAGCGCCGCCGCGACGACGTACGTGATGATTGTCATGCGGCCGGTAAACAGCGCCGCACGCGCCCGGTCGACGGCTCTGTCCAGCCACTCCGCGGCGCCGAGACCGCGCCCGAGGAGGTACAGCCCCAGTAGCGCCGAAGCAACCCCGAGAACTGTCCCAGGGAACCCGAGCATGTTTGCCACGATTGACAGCGGGTAGATGAGAAGCACGATGCCCAGCGGCACGAGAAGCGCCCCCCGCGTCTCGGGGTCGTCGAGGACCTGCTTGATCGTGTAGTACATCGACTCGAGATCCTGGGCCTGGCGGACGACGACCCGGCGGACGCCGTCGATCTGCACCCGCGAGCGGATGACCGGGATGACGGACTCGTCCTGTGCGCCGTCGGTCACGACCAGCGCGCGCACGTCCTCGCCGGTCGCCAGGTTCGCGAGGACGCGGTCGACTTCCTCACCGACCTTCTGGTTGGCAGCGACGTCGCTTCCCTCGAGGCCGGTGACTGCCGCCACCTCGACTGATTCGTCGGCAATGTCGTCGGCGATGTGAACCCCCTCGAAGAGGACGTTGACGTCGCTGTCCTCGGGGTCTGTGGTGGCGAGCGCGACCGCCGACTCCTCGACCGCGTCGCGACCGATGACGGGCGTGTCAACCTCGGTCTTGCGCCCGAGGTCGTCGTCGAGGTCGACACACAGCACCAGCAGCATCATACTCCGATAGGCCATCCGGATATATCTGTTTTCGGGGCAGCCTCCGACGATTCAGCCCTCGGTTCCCGACACCAGAGGCAGGACGAGAAAAGAGAACAGCCGAGATTCAGGGCGCTTTCAGTCGGGCGTCAGTTACCTTGTGGATGTCCTCCCCGATCCCGTCCCCGTCGCAGTCGTCGTTGGGACACCGATAGTGCCAGCCGTCCTCGGTCGCGGCACCCTCCGCGAATCGCTCGCCGCACTCGTCACAGAACAGTTGCCCGGCGTCGCAGTTATCGCGGTGGAGGTCGAGTTCGAGTTCTGTCCCGAACGTCCGCTTGCAGTTCCGGCAGATGTGTGGCATAGGATAGAATTCTCGTGCTCTTCTTAAAACTGCACCGGAACGTTCACGCCGGGCGATTCCGCCCGAACACCGACCAACTGGCCGATACACTTTCGCCCGTGGGCCCCGCACGTGGCAGACGATGACCGACGACGAGGTGCGCGTCTGGCTGGTCGAACGGACCTACTCGGACGACGAACAGAACCTCATCATCCTCACCTATGCGACGCCCGACGGATCGAATTCCTTCCGGAAGGAGCGTGCACTGACGAGTTTCACCGGCGAGGCCCGCGGGACGACGGCGGCGGTCGACGTCACGCCATCGAACCTCGGCGATGTGACCGACCCGGAGACGCAAGAGCGGTACGCTGCCGAGGCGGCGCGGATGGCCGAGCAACACGACCCTGACGACCTGATCTAGTCGTTACAGCTTCCGGTACTCGCCCAGGCGCGTCCCGTCGAGCAGGTACGCCTGCCCGTCGACGAGCCCGTCGGGGAGAAACGGGGAGAGAAAGTCCTGGCCGGCGACGTTGACCCACGTCCCCCCCGACCGCCCGTTGAACGCGGGGAAGACGACGAGTTCGTCCGGGACAGTCGGGTCGACGTCGTGATGCTCGCGAAACGGCGCCGGGTCGACGCCCCCGCGGAGCCAGGCGCGCTCGACGCGGTGGCCGCCGACCTCGTCTTCGAGTCTGACGGCGGGGTGTTCGTGGCCGACACAGAGCGTCCCTGCCGAGAGGGCGTCGGGGCTGGGCCAGGTGTGTCCGTGTGCGAACCCGACGGGGCCGAGACGGGCACCGTGGCCCGGCGTGACCGAGACGCGTTCACGGCCCTCGGTGAGCGATTCGAACGCGGAGTCGTGGTTGCCCCGAACCAGTGTCACGGGGACGCGCTCGGTCACCCCAGCCAGCAGGGTCTCGATCTCCTCGCGCTCCTGGCGGCCCGGCTCCCCGATTGCGTGGCCGAGGTCGCCGAGCACGACCAGGCGGTCCGGGCCCGTGCTCTCTATGAGCGAACAGAGGTGTGCCCGCCGTCCGGTAGCGTCGCTGTCGAGTTCGACCCCCTGGCGGCGCAGACCCTCCTCGATGCCGGCGTGGTAGTCGGCGACGACGAGGGCACGCTCCCCACCGCAGTCGGCGAGTGCGGCGGGTTCGTCGTGCAGGGGTTCGACCGCCATCAGATGGGCTTGAGCGTGTCGTCGTCGGGTTCGTAACACCGCCCGTCCATGAGCGCGTCCTGGATGGCGTCCTCGACGTCCCCGGGCGACGTGCCGTATCTGTCCACGACAACATCAACGAGCGTCTCGCGGTCCGCCCCGTCGCCCTCGTCGAGTTCTTCCATCACCTCGATTGTCGCATCTTCGAGATCGACGTCTTCGGCCGTCACATCCTCCTCGCCGGCTTCGTCGGCGGCCCCGACGTCACTCTCGCCGGCTTCGTCGGGTTCCGGCGTCTCGATATCCGCCTCCCCCGGCTCGTCGACCTCCGTCCCACTCTGGAACTCGGTTCCGTACTCCGCCTCGATCTCCTCGCGTTCCTCTTCGTCGAGGTCGAACTCCCCGGGCTCGAAGTCGCCGATGTCGTCGTCCGTGGAGTCGCCGGCATCGACTTCCCCGTCCGATTCGTCTCCGCTCACGTCAGTCGACTCGACTGTCGTGTCCGCCTCGCTTCCGGTCCGAGTGGCCGCCGTCCGGTCGGTGACCCCTGTCCCAACTTCGGCTCCGCCGGCCGGTTTCGTTTCGGGTTCCGGAGCCCCGGCGTCCTCCGGTGTGGCTTCTGTGGCCGGAGTGTCCTCGGCCGGGCCATCCCCGGACGCGGAGACCTCGGCAGCCTCGCCACTCCCCGCGAGCGCGTCGATGTCGACATCGCCAGGGGCGTCGGGCACGACCGAGACCGGCTCCACCGCGTCGACGTCCCCGGCGACGAGGCGGGCCGCGTCGAGGGCCATCTCTCGGATCGCCTCGAGGTACGCCGGCGACGTCTCGTAGTGATCCAGCGCGAGCCCGATGCCGGCCGCCAGCCCCTTGTCGACGCCCTCTGCGACGAGCGCGTCCCGGACGCCGTCGTCCTGCCGGTCGAGTGACAGCGCGGTCGCCACGTGTCCGACCCGCACGAGCGTCTGCTCGGCGGTCTGGACCGTCCAGCGGTCGCGGGTGTCGGCGGTCACCTCGTTGATGCTCTCGGGCCTGACAGAGGTGAACACGCGTTCGGAGTCCTCCGGCTGGAAGGTCCGTGCTTTCCCGGTGACAGCGACGAACGTCGGCACCTCGGCCCCGTCGAGGAAAGCCTGCTCGTCGGGCTGGTACTGGCCGGCATAGAGGACGAACGCGCCGGTCGGGTCGACGACGCGGGCACGGAGGACGTCGTCGCTGACAGCCTCGACCTCGGTGAGCACGCCGACGACGAACAGGCGGTTGATACGCGCACCCGTCGGCGTAACCACGTAGTTCGGCGCGCGGTCCTCGTCGCTCTCCGAGTAGGAGAGGTCGGCGTCGTCGTACTCCGCGGCGAAGAGGCGGTACGCGACCTCGCGGCGGCCGGCGCCGCTTTGCCCGGATTCGCTCACGGCGCCACCTCCGAGAGCAGCGCCCGCGCCCGCTCTGCGGGATCGTCGCCGGACTCCGTGAAGGCCGTCGCGTCGAGGTTCGCCCCGTACTCGTCGACGCTGAGCGACCCCCGAACGCGAAACTCCGGCCCGACGATCTTCTCCCGGATCACCTCCGCGACGACCTCCCTGTCCATCGCGTCGCGGGCGTGCTCCCGTGCGGCCTCGATGTCCCCGCCGTAGATCTCCGCGGTCAGTTCCTCGCCGAGAATGACAGTCACCGTCCCGGTACCGTCATCGAGGATCGCCTTCGTCCGCAGATCGTCCTCTGCGTCGACCTCGCCGTGGCTGCGACACTGCCCACTCTTGACGAGGCGGCCACACTCGGGGCAGCGCTCGATCAGCCCCGACCCGTCCCGGAGGTCGATGACGTTCCCGACGACCTCGACGTCGAAGACGCCGCCGGACTCGACGGCCTCGCGGACCGAGAGGCGCTGCGTGGAGTCGGTCGCGTCGACCGCCAGGTCGAGCCGGCGGACCGTCGAGAACTCCGAGACGTTCACCGAGGGAGCGCCACGGAACTCGCGGACGAACGTGTTCTCGATCCGGACCGACTCGCCCTCCGTGATTTCCCCGTGTGGGTCCCAGTCAGTAAAGGGGAGCCGGGCGGTCCCGTCGGCGAGGACGCCGCTGAGAATCTCGGTCTCGCCGTCGCGACCGTCGATGACTTTCGTCTCCGATTCGAGGACTGCGACCTCGACGTTGACGCCGCGGTCGCCGGACTGCAGGTCCGACAGGCCCCTGTCGCCGCCGACCGCGGCGTCGACGTCGAGTGATTCGTCGACCCGCTCGACGCTGGTTCCCTCGCCGAGGTTGAGTTCGGGTTCCCCCTCCCACTCGCGGACTCCGGCGTTCCCGATACGGACTGTCGTCCCGGGTTCGAGGTCGAAGTCCTCCCAGGCGGTATAGGAGAGAGTGGCGGTCCCGTCGGCGAGTCTGCCCTCGAAGATGACCTGTTCCTCCCCCTGATACTGGATCGAGCGCTTGCCGGCGGTCAGGACGACGGCAGTCACCGAGACGCTGCTGTCGCCAGTCGTCACGTCGGCGAGGTCCCTGGTGGTCGGTTCCCCGCCGCCGTCGCCGTCACCGTACTTCCGGCGCAGACTCTGTGTGGCCTCGTCCATCGGCACGCTGTACGAGACGAGGTTCTCCAGGTCGCGTTTGACCTCCTCTTTGTCGACGCCGAGGTCGGAGGCGAGCTCCTCGGCACGATCGTCTAAGCTCATCACGGGATCTTCGCCCCGCCCCTACTAAAATCGTTACCGTCGCCAGCCCGGAAGTGTCGGCGTGCCGGGAGTCGGGCAAATTAAGACACGGCAGGTACGAGGAGCGTATATGACTGATTCGGGCCGACGGGGGGTCGATTCCACTCGCCGGCGCTTTCTCGCCGCTGCCGGCGCGACGACGGCCGCACTGGTCGCCGGCTGCTCGGACGGGTCGGGGGATGACGGAGCGGACGCGACGCCGGGCGACGGGGGCGGCGAGACGAACACACCGGGGACGCCGACGCCGTACGGGGAGGAGCTGTCGCCACCGGTGAGAGGCGACGCCGATGCGGACGTGACGCTCGCGGTCTTCGAGGACTACGCGTGCCCGCACTGTGCGGACTACAACGTCGAGGGGTTCCCGGAACTCCAGGAGGCCTACGTCTCGACGGGCGAGGTCCGGTACGAACACCGGGACCTCCCCATCCCCGTAGCCAATCCCGGATCCTTCCAGGCTGCAAACGCCGCCCGGGCAGTCCAGCACCGCCAGGGGGACGAGGCGTTCTGGCCCTACAGCGACGCCGTGTTCGAACGGTCCAGGGACATCAGTTCGGATGGGCCCGAACTGTTCGCGAGCCTGGCCGAATCGCAGGGACACGACCCTGCAGAGATCCGCGAGGCGGCACAGTACCGCGTCTACCGGGCGACAGTCGAGCGCGACCGCCAGCGCGCGATCGACCTCGGTGCGGAAGCGACGCCGACGTTCGCCGTCGACGGGGAGATTGTGGCGTCTGGCTTCGGATCGGGGACAGTCGGGACGCTACGGGACGAACTCGACGCGGCGCTGTCCGAAACTGGCTAACGCGGCGAGTGCGTCACCGCAGACATGCAGGACACACCCGAGCTGGCGGTGTTGCGTCTCGGCCATCGCCCAGGCAGGGACGAGAGAATGACCTCTCACGTCGGATTGACAGCCCGCGCGCTGGGTGCCGACCGCGTGATCCTGGCGGGAGACGGGGCCAGTCGCCGGGAAACAATCGAGGACATCACCGACCGCTTTGGTGGCCCGTTCGAGGTCGAGACGACCGACAGCCCGCTCGGGCAACTGGACGGCTGGGAGGGGGCTGTCGTCCACCTGACGATGTACGGGCTCCCTATCCAGGACGTCGAGGGGGAGATACGCGCCGCGTTCCACGACGGGTCGCCGCTGCTCGTCGTCGTCGGAGCGGAGAAGGTGTCCTTCGACGTCTACGAGGCGGCGGACTGGAACGTCGGGGTCACGAACCAGCCCCATTCGGAGGTGGCCTCGCTTGCCGTCTTCCTCGACCGACTGTTCGAGGGGGCGGAACTCGACCGGGAGTGGGATGACGCTGAACGGGCCGTCGTTCCACAGGCCGAGGGAAAGCAAGTCGAGACCGGGTCAGCTACCAACCCCTGAAGTCGTTGGCTTGCCAGTGGGACCCATTCAGCGTCCCCTGACTCCGGGGCTGGCTGACGGACAGCCCGTCTCACCGACCACTTCTGGGTCTGTGAGACTGTCTTTTCGTCTAATCCGGAGTCAAATCAAGCTTACGCGCTTCCTCCCCCCTAAAGCGGGTGGGCTTCCGCGCTGTTCCTGCTGTGACCCCCGCGTCACTCGTAGTAATCGAGCCGTTTGACGACGTCGGCAAACGCGACTGTCTCCTGAACATCGGTGATTTCGACGATCACACGCTCTCCCGGGTCGGTCTCGGGAACGATGACAACGAAGCCTTGGTCAACGCGGGTTATGCCGTCGCCCTGGTCACCGAGGCTGTCTATTTCGACAGTGCGCTGGTCGCCCTCCTCGACGGGCGGCTCCGGGACAGCAGGTTCGCGATTGGCGGATGAATGCGGCTCGCGGTCTGTGTTTGACTCGGCGGTCGTGCCGGTCGTCGGTGCCGACAGCAGTGCGACGCGAAGAACCTCACCCGGCTGGATGTCGCCACGCTCGACCTCCCGGGTCGGGACCGTAACGACATACGAGTCAGCGCGCTCTTCGACCGTTGCAGAGTACAGACATCGGAGTTGCTCTGGAATGTCCATCAGTAGGTTCTATCCGAGATACGTGGGGGACCGCACTTGACTCTGCTGTCCGACGGTCGCTCCGAGTTGTTCCGGTGAGCCGGGAATTGTGTGTTGATACGCTTGTAGTTCGACACTCAACTGTTGACGCGAGGAGGAGTCAACGAGACAGGGCAAAACCGGCCATCCGGTAAAGTATTATGTGATCGCAGCCTGGTCATTTGGTATCATGTGGCAATCCGGTTGGGGGGCGCCGCCAGCTCAGCCACGGGGTCACCGTTCGCTCTGTGAAACCCGGGCCAGGCTGTCCCTCGCCGGGCGCACCGACAGAGGGGGGATGGGCTAAATGGGGGGCGACGCCAGCAGACCCACACCGCGTTCCGGACGCGACGTCGGACAGGTGTTGCTCGCCGTCGCCGTCGTCGTTGCCCTGCTCGTTACGTACCTGCTCTTTCCCGTGATATCGCGGTCTGCGCAGGTTGGCGGCGCGGGCGGGGGCGCGTCCGGACCGACGGAAGCGTCGGGGACGGGATCGGGATCAGGCGCGGGCAGTGACGGGGGAACCGACCAGACGGCCGGGACCGAACCCGAAACGGGGACCGGGGCCGAGAGCGCGCCGACCGGAACGGCCGGTGGCAGCCTCGCGACAGATGCGTCACGACAGATCAGCGGCCGCCTCTACCGGGGCCAGAACGCGTCGGTGCTGTTCGTCGCGCACGCACAGCGCAACATGTACTAGCGACAGGACGCCTACCAGACGTACACGGGCACCGGCTGGGAGCGCGACTCGTCGCTCGAACGCTACGACGGGTCGGGCCCGGTTTCGAACGGCGTACTACGGACTGCCGACGTTGTGCAACAGCGAATCGAACTCGAGGTCGGGGCGACGGCCTTACCGACAGCCTGGCAACCCACCGGCTACCGGGGTCTCGGGACGTTGCTCTACGCGAGCGAGACGGGCGGGCTCCAGACCGAGCAGCCGGTCCCAGCCGGATCGGAGTACGTGGTGGAGAGCCGGCGACCCGTTCGCGACGCGACAGCCCTCGCGAACACGGCCCGGAACTATCCCGAGCCCGTGGTGTCGACGTACACCCAGATGCCGTCCGGGACGCCCGACCGGATCTCCCGGCTCACGGATCAGATCACGGAGGAGGCGACGACGCCGTACGGAAAGGCGAGAGCCATCGAGGCCTGGCTCGAGTCGAACAAGGAGTACTCGCTGAACGTCACCCGCCCACAGTCCGGGCACATCGTCGACTCGTTCCTGTTCGAGATGGAGAAAGGGTACTGCCAGTACTTCGCCAGCGCAATGGTGGCAATGCTCCGGTCGGAGGGCATTCCGACCCGGTACGTCGTCGGATTCGCGCCCGGCGAGCAGACCGACGACGACACCTACGTCGTGCGAGAGACCAATGGGCACGCCTGGGTCGAAGTGTACTTTGCGGACGTCGGATGGGTGCGATTCGACCCGACGCCGGGTGACGCGCGGCGGGCCGCCGACCGGCGCGCCCGTGACGAGGAATCACAGACGCCCACACAGCAGTCGGCGTCACGGCCGTACGAGATCCGGCTCAACCGTACGGCGAAGCCGGGCGTGCCAGTCACGGTCACCGTCGTCAGCGGGGACGACCCGGTGGAGGGCGCCCGCGTGTTTGTCAACGACAGCCCGGTCGGGACGACGAACGCGAACGGGAACGTGACGACCGCTATCCCCTACGACACACAGCTCAACGTTACTGCGCGGACGGTCAGCAACGCGTCGGCGAACACCCGAAGCGTAGAGGGTGTTCCAGGTGGGGGGACGCTGGATACGGATGACGGGGGGCGCGCCACCCCCGACAGTACCGGCTCCGGAGCGCGACGGAGCTGCTCGAGACTGCCACGCGGGCACAGCAGACCAGAAACGGCTCGCAGACTGGCACTGTCTCCGAAAACTACTCCCTCCCGAGCAACGTCTCCTTCGAGTTTGGCGGGCCGCTCGTGTCGGGCCGGCGGGTGCCCCTGTGGACGACGGTTGCCGACGTCCCGATGCGCGAGGCGACCGTGACCGTCGATGGCCGACGGGTCGGGACGACCGACGCCAACGGATCGATCGCGATCCCGATCCGCGGTGATCCCGGGACGAACGTGACGGTGCGCGTCGAGCGGGGGGCCATCGCGGCTACGACCAACCGGACCATCGGCGACGTACGCCTGAACGCGACGGTCGACGGCCTCATCCCGTACCCCGGCCAGGACGTGACAGTCACCGTCAGGTACGGGGGGTCACCGATGGAAGACGCCCCCGTCACGCTCGACGGGCGGCAGGTTGGACGGACCGACGCCAACGGGACGCTCGGCCTCCAGCTTCCGGTTGCCGACTCGGTGACGATCACAGCGACGGTGTACGGCCAGACGGCTCGGGAGCGATTCACCGGGCTGTACTGGACCCTCGCTGCGCTCGTCGGCCTGCTGGCTGCCTCTGTCCTCGTCGTCGGGGGCGGGCTCTACCGGTACGGCGTCACCCCTCGGGTGGTCGCCCGATATATCGCGCTCGCCCTGGGCCGCGTCGGGCGCGCACTCTCGACCCTCGTCGTCTCGCTTGCGGCCTCCGTGGGACGCGCGATCGACGCCCTCCGACGGATCGCCCGAGCGGCCCGGCCGGGGGACCGCCTGCGTGCGTGGCTTGACAGACTCTCTCCGGCGACGATCATCGTGGCAATCGTCTCGGTTGGCAGCCGGCTACTCGCCACAGTACGGGCACTGTTGCCCCATCGCGGAGAGCGAGCCGCCACGGCGACGGAGGGATCGGAGGATGGTGCGGGAACGCCCCCGACCGACGATCAGGGCGAACCATTCGACATCTGGCGTGCCTGGGCCGAGTTCGTCCGCCTGGTCCGCCCGCCACGAGTGCGGACACGCACGCCGGGGGAGATTGCCCGCTACGCGATTTCGGCCGGCTTCCCCGAGCGGCCGGTTCGCACGGTGACAGCCGCGTTCCGCGACACGGCATACGGGCAGGGCACGCCCGCAGCGGACCGGCTAGCACGAGTCAAGCGAGCGCTCCGGACCGCACTCGCAACCAGCCGCCAGGTGGACAGATGAGCGTCGACCCCCCGCATGCGACCAGTGAGGGATCGATCGGCTCCACAGACCGTGCGACCGGGCGCGGTGACACGGACAGACAGTCGGCGTCTGCACCGCGACCACCGGTTGCAAGCGCGCTGCTGGTCACGGCCCTCGGCGTGCTCGGCTTTCTCCTGCTCGGCACGGAACTTCCGACGTGGGTCGGGGCCGTCACTGCCCTCGCTGGCGTCCTCCTCGGGATACTGGCGGGGACGGCCGAGCGTGAGGGCATTGTCTGGACGCTCGCCGGCAGCGCCCTGTCGCCGTTTGTCGCCGTGGCGCTGACCGCTGCGCTCGGTGCGGGCCTCGTGGGAACCCCGGCGGGGATCAGCCTCGCGACTGTCCGTGTGGAACAGGCCACGCTGGTCGGCGCTCTCGTCGGCGTCGGGTTCGGCCTCGCCGCCGTGTGGACGGGCGGTCTCGGCGGGGGCGTCGTGATCCGCGCGTCGAAGCGTGTCGCTCTGACCGCCGTCCCGCTGCTCGTGGCGATGAGCATCCTCGTTGGCCTCCGCTTCGAGGCGTTCGCGGTTGTAGCGTCCGGCCTGTCGGGCCCGACCGAAACCGTTCGCCACCTTGCCATCGCGCCGCGAACGGTCAGCGACGCGATCGTTGGATTCGGCCTGCTCGTGGTGGCCGCGTCGAGTCTCTTCGGAACTGCCCTCCGAGTGGCGCCACTGAGCGAACTGGCCTCGCGGGACCGCCAAGCGACAGTCGAGGCAGCTGTCGACCGCCTGATAGACACACTCGGGGATGTCTTCCTGGCCGGTCTCGGTCTCGTGGTCACGGCCGGCTCACTCGCAGTACTTGGTGTACTCAAGAGCGTCCTGGCGGCGGCCCCTCTCATCCTTGCACGCACGCTGCTCGGCGTGACCGGGTTCGTCCCGCTCCGGTTCGTACTCGTCGGTGTCGCCCTCCTCGCGGTGATCGCGATCGTCGGGAGCAAGACAGTCCGGTGGGTCGCGGACCTCGCGAAGGAAGGGTCGACCGACGGGGTGCTTCCGGTGTGTGTTGGCCTGCTCGTCGCGGGGGGAGTCTCCTCTTTCCCCCGGCGCTTCTCGGACAGTTGCTCGAGCGCCTGCCGCCAGCAACCCGGGGCGGGCTCCACCCCATCATCGAGCAAATCGGCGTCGCGCCGGTCGCGCTCGGGGCCGTCATCGGCGCACTCGGTGTCCTCGTCGGGGCGCTCGTTCTCGTTCCGCTTCTCGGCGTGTTGCGGGTGCTCCCGGAGCGATCGGCGGCTGCCTCCCTCGCCAGCGCGGGGCTCGTCACCGGGTCGATCGTCCACGGGCTCGGCGATGGCTCGGCTGCGACGCTATTTGTCGGAACGGTCGTGGGGATCGTCTGCTGGGACATCGGGGACTACGGCGTCGGGATTGCCGAGACGACCGATCGCTCGGTCTCGTCGTTCCCGGTCGAGGTCGCACACGGGATCGGGAGTCTCGCCGTGGGTGGGGGCGCCGGCGGTCTCGCCCTCGGGATCAGGCGCACGCTCGCCGCCGACCCCTCCGCGGCCATCGCCACGACACTCGTCGCGTTTCTCGCCGCCCTCGTCGGGGTCATCCTCTTTGCGGCCCTGCTTCGCGGGTGAACTCGATTCCTACTGATACTAACGGCTATAAGCCCGTGAGCGATTTCGACCCCCCGCGGGGTCGACT
>JAZKRS010000070.1:0-14315 GCA_036626435.1 Haloarculaceae archaeon
AAATATCTAATGTAATAATACTAATACGGCTTTCTTCTACCATTCAACACGGCAGATCTGGACGTTCGTCACAGACTCCGAAGTGCTGTACTCGGTTGATCAAATTATTCAAGTATTAGCTCCTCTTAGTGCCAATAACGGTCATAAGGGAGGCGTAGCCGACCTTAAGCCGGTGGAGGGATTTGAACCCTCGACCTATTCCTTACGAAGGAATCGCTCTCCCAGTCTGAGCTACACCGGCACGCGTTACAAGCTTGTGCCGATAACCGCTATAAGAATTGCGAATCCGGCCCGGCTCCCGGGATCACAGGCGGTCGAGCCGGGCATCCAGAACGACGTTTAGCTCGTGTGGCGCGTACGACCGGACGGTCCGACGGGTCTCGACAGTCACGTCGTAGGTCGGCCCGGCAGCCCGGCGGATCGCCTGCTCTCCCGGGCCGTAGGGGTCGTCCTCGCCCTGGATGTCGTAGTAATGGAGCAGACACGACTCGCCTGCGAGTTGGACTGCGGCCTCGAGAAACTCCCCGGCGCTGTGGGGAAGGTTCATCACGACGCGGTCCGCCCACCCCTCGTACTCCGGCGCGATTTCCCTGACATCGCCGTGAATCGCGGTCACGCGGTCAGCCACGCCGTTGCGACGCGCGTTCTCGCGGAGGGACTCGATCGCAGCCCCGTTGATGTCCGTCCCGACGACCTCAGCGCCGCGCTTGGCGAACGGGATCACGAAGGGGCCGACGCCGGCGAACATGTCGAACGCACGCTCCCCGGCCTCGATCTGCTCGGCCACGCGGTGACGCTCGGTCGCCAGACGCGGCGAGAAGTACACCTCCGCGAGGTCGACGACGAACTCACAGCCGTACTCGCGGTGGACCGTCTCGGTCGGGGATCGGGGTTCGAACTCCGCTGTGGACGCGCCTTTGTCCGCGCAGTCGACCAGAACCTCCCAGTCGCGGACGCGCTCTTCGCCCTGTATCTTCGAAGCGCGGTTGAGCACCGACCGGGTCGGGAGCGCTGACTCGAGGATGGCGTCGGCGAGTGCCCGTGCGCGCTCGGGATCATCCTCGTCGACGACGACGATGTCTCCGATTCGCTCGTAGGAGGGTTCGAACGAAAGCAGATCAGCCGGCATCGTCTGCGTCTCTCGACCTGGCACTTCCCGTCGGATCACGTCGTACTCCTCCGGGACCGCGGTCGCGTCGACGACTGGCACGTACAGCCAGCCGTCTTCGACGACAATCTCGTGTGTCTCGTCGACGAGGTCCGCCTCGGCGAGGCGGCTGCGGGCCAGTTCGCCCTCCTCGCGTTCGATCCGGACGCAGGGCACCGACATGTCCGCCACTCCGCGGTCGTCCGGAGTAAGGCTGACGCTCGCAGCCCGCGGGATTTAACCCGCGTTCGTGCACAGGGGGCGTATGCTGACGTTCATCGGCCTGGGCCTCTACGACGAGCGGTCGATCACCGTCCGTGGGCGCGACGCCCTGACCGGGGCAGACGACGTCTTCGCGGAGTTTTACACCAGCCGACTGGCCGGAGCCACAGTCGCAGACCTCGAAGCGACCCACGGCGTGGCCATCGAGGTCCGCGACCGCCCCGGCGTCGAGCAGGACCCGGCGCCGATCCTCGACGCCGCCGACGGTGGCGAGGCGGCCTTCCTCACCGCCGGGGACCCGATGATCTCGACGACGCACGTCGACCTTCGGTTGCGCGCTCACGATCGGGGGATCGACACCCGCGTGATCCACGGGACGACGGCCCAGACGGCCGCGAGTTCGCTGACCGGCCTGCAGAACTACCGGTTCGGGAAGGCGACGACGCTGCCTTTCGAGCGCTCACATGGCGGCGACGGCGTCCCGGACAGCGTCCTCGAGACTGTCGCGGCCAACCGCGAGCGCGGCCTGCACACGCTCGTCTATCTCGACATCGACCGCGAAAGCGAGGCCTACATGACCGGTGACCACGCGGCACGCCTCCTCTCAGCTGCCGGCGAGGATGGGCTCGCGGTCGTCGTCGGCCAGGCTGGCAGCGACGACCCGACCGTCGCCGCGGACAGTCTGCCCAGTCTGGCGGATCGGTCCTTCGGCCCGCCGCTGCACCTGCTGGTTCTGCCCGGCGACCTGCATCCGCTCGAACGCGACGCCCTCGAAGCGGTGGCTGGCGCGCCCGAGGACGCGCTGGCCTAGAGCGCGCCGACGTGCTGACCTAGAGCGCCGCGACAGCCGACCGAACAGAGGGTCGTGAGGAACCGGACGCTGTCCGGTGACGAACGACCCGGACATGACGGCCATTTCTCCGAATACTGGCGAGCGAAAATCCGCCAGGATTTTCGTTCGTCAGTATCAGTCGCCTGGGCTCGGCTCCGGGGCCGGCTCCGGCTCGGGGACGTCCAGGGCGTCCGTGAGGTCGTACTCTTGGCCGGTGACGAGATAGAGGAGGTCCTCGATGACGACGAGTACCTCGGGTAGCTCCCGGACGACGAGCCACGTGATGACGACGAGCGCGAGGACCGACCCGACCTGTGCGAGGATGCGATCCGAGACGATGTAGGACACCATGTACTCGCTTTCGAGGGCGAACAGCGTCATCACGATCTCGGGGAAGATGTTGGTCATCTGGTTGCCGAAGGTGACGGCGATGAAGACGTTCCGGACGAGGTTGAGCGCGTAGATGACCGGGATCGACACGGCAAAGGCCCGCAACTTCCGGTCGAGTGGCGCGGAGACGGCGCCGACGAGCCCGGCGAAGATCGCCATGCTCCCGATACCGGTACACACGGTGGCGATGGTGTACGTGATCGGCAGGTCGCCGGCGCTGCCGTAGAAGGCGAACGTGCTGTCGTAGGGGTACACTTTATCAGAGATTCGGTAGGTTTCGCCGTCCAGCCCCTGGACGGTCAGGCCGTCGACGACCTCCGGCTGAAAGCCCAGCAGGTTTATGAGGAACTCCGTCTGAACCGTCACCGACTCGATGAGCGGGCGGCGCAGCGCCTCGATCGTCACGAACGGCACGTAGACGAGCCCCATGACGGCGACGGCTCGCGAGAGGACGAAAAGCGAGTCCCGGCCCCGTGCGAGGACGTAACCCACGTACAGCGAGAGTGGGGTCGCGAGGACAGCTCCGAGCCCCTCGACGACGCTGCGGCTCTCGATGGCGAAGTAGTGGATGAGAGATAGCCAGAACAACCCGAAGAGGGCCCAGGCGACAACGACGACCGGCCGGGCGTAGTCCCTGTCGTACCGCTCCAGGACCGCCCCGGCCACGAACAGGAGGAGCACGAGCCAGCCCAGCGGCTCCGTGATCACTCCCAGCTCCGCGAGTGCCGCCACCAGCGCGTCGAGTACCACGTTGCCCGGAGTACGGCGATGCCGAACATATGTCTTGTCGTTGTGTGTATCGACAGCGTCAATCCCTCCGGGCGCATACCGGGCGGCGTGCAGGTCGTCGGATACGAGACGGCGCCGGCGGGCAACTCGGAGCACGCCGCGCTGGTGCTAGCTGACGATGGGGCGCTCCGCCGGGAGTCGCTTGCTCCCGGCCGGGACCTGGCCTACACGCTCGGGGACCGACACTGCGCCGGAGCGACCGACGGCGACAGCCACGTCCCGTGTTCGCGACCGAGTGCGCCCTACTGTGACCGGCACACGTCGCGGTGGGCGTGTGCCCGCTGTACCGGGAACTGCGCCCTCCCGCTCGAGGCCTGCCGGGAGGAACACGCCGTCTACCTGGCGGCCTTCGCGCCGGCGACGTTCAAGGTCGGCGTCACCCGCTCGTGGCGCCTGGAGACGCGCCTGCGCGAACAGGGCGCGGACCGCGCCGCACACCTGCGGACGGTCTCGGACGGCCGCGTCGCGAGGCAGATCGAGGCCGACATCGCAGCTAGCGTCGGTGATAGAGTCCGTGTGCCCGAGAAGATCCGCGGCCTCCACCGGCCGATCGACGAGGCTGCCTGGGAGGCGCTGCTCGCCGACTTCGAGGCCCTGTCGACATACACCTACGAGTACGGGCTGGACCTCGACGGCCGGCCGGTGGCGGAGACGCTCGCGACGGGGGCCGTGCGTGGCATACAGGGACGGGTGCTGGTTCTCGACCACAGCGGGAGTCCCTACGCCGTCGACATGCGCGACCTGGTCGGGTACGAGCTGAGCGACGGCGGTACCGACCGCGATCTCCAGTCGAGCCTCGGCGCGTTCGGGTGAGCGTCCACGGGTACCACGGCACGGAGACTGGCGGCCTTCGCGCCGGCGGGAGACTTTAGTCGTCGACGCGTCTCCGGGCGGGTGTGTCCCGCGTCATCTGTGCCGGCCACGTGAACTGGGACGTCACACTCCACGTCGAGCGCCTGCCGGATACAGACGGCGAGTCCGTCATCACCCAACAGATCCAGGCCGGCGGCGGGAGCGCCTCGAACACCCCGGATTCGAGATCGGGGCTGTCCTCGGCAGTGTGTTCCAGGGACTCGCCGCTGGCTGCCGCCTCGACCGCCCGCCGGAACGCCGTCGCACCGGCGTGAGTGCCATCGGGGTGGCTGTGGACGCCGCCGCCGGCCTGGACGCCGATGGTCGTTCCGACGCGCTCGATGGAGAACTCCCAGACGAGGTCGGTCCCCGACGGCTCGTAGCCCCTGTCGAGAAAGCCGTTACTCGTAGAGCCAGGTCTCGTCGATGCGCTCCCACTCGAGGAGTTCGTCGTCGTCGAAGAAAAGGTCGATCTCCCGCTCGTTGGCGCCCGGGTCCTCGTGGTCGGAGCCGTGGATGACGTTCCGGCCCAGGTCGAGCCCGAAGTCCCCGCGGATGGTCCCCGGGTCGGACTCGGCGGGATCGGTCTCGCCCATCATGTTCCGCACCTGACGGGTCGCGTCCTGCCCTTCCCAGACCATCGCAATCACCGGGTCGGCGGTGATGAACTCCACGAGGTCGTCGAAGAAGGGCTTGTCCTCGTGTTCGGCGTAGTGGTCGTGAGCCAGCTCCTCGTCGATCTGGGTGAACTTCGCGCCGACGAGCTTCAGCCCGCGGTCCTCCAGCCGGGAGATGACCTCGCCGACGAGCCCGCGCTGGACGCCGTCGGGCTTGACCATCACGAAGGTGCGTTCGGCCTCTGTCATGCTTCGGCTTCCGTCTCCTCTCCTGATTCCTCGTCGTCCTCTTCGGGTTCTACTTCCCCTTCGTCGCCCTCGACCTCTCCAGTTTCTTCCGTCTCGTCAGGCTCGGGTTCGGGCTCTTCCTCGGGCCGACCCTCCTCGGTCCACTCGAGGTCCCGGGATTCGCGGCCGAGGTCGTGGTTCTTCTCGCACTTCGAGGAGCAGTAGTGGATCGTCGCCCCGTTCGTGCGGACGAACATCGTCCCCGTGCCGGGTTCGATGTCGTCGCCACAGAAGCCGCACACGCGTGTTCGTGGCATTATTGGCCTCCAATGGTGTCCGCTTCACGGGCGGTCTCCCGGAGTTGGAGGACGTCGCCCTCGCGGACCGGGCCGAGGACGTTCCGGGTGATGATCCGCCCCTTGTTCTCACCCTCGCGGATGCGGCACTTGACCTGCATGGCCTCGCCGTGCATCCCCGTCCTGCCCACGAGTTCGATAACCTCCGCGGGCGTGGATCCGCCGTCGCCTTCAGTCTCCTCTGTGCTCACGCGAACCACCTCCGGTGGTGAGTGTGAGTAGACCAGTCACAGCCCGCGAAGCAGCGCGAGCAGGAATGTCTGGGCGTGCTCATCTACACCACCTCAGCGGAGTTCCTCGACCTTGTCGGCGATGTCCTGAACGTCCGTCTCCGCCTCGCCGGGGTCGACGATGGCTGCCGCGGCGCTGCCGACCTCCAGGCCGGCGGCGTGGCCGACCTCGTCCTGGGCGCCGACGAAGACGTAGGGGATGTCCTTCTCGTCTGCGAGCTCGGGCAGGTGCATGACGACCTCCTCGGGCTGGACATCCTCTGCGACGAAGATCAGCCGCGCGTTCCCGCGCTCGACTGCTTTCGTCGTCTCGTTCGTTCCCTTCTTTACTGTTCCCGTGTCCCGTGCGACCTCAAGTGCCTCGAGGGCGTCGTCTTCGAGGTCGGCGGGTACGTCGTAGTCAACGTACACTGGCATGATTGGTTACCTCCTGCGCGTGGGCTCGCACTCCCCCGCCCTCGCGGGCGTTCCGCGGGCCGAGTGGCCTGAGAGTCCTATAGGGGCTGGGAGCGTCATCAACCCCGCGCAGGCTGTACTCGGTACTGGCTCATCTGCGCCTAAAGCAGTTTCGAAGCGGCTATGCCGTGGGATGGCTCCGCACGCGGTCATCCGCAACACGCACCCGTTTCATACTGACGGCTATACCGTCGTGAGCACAGGCGACCCCGCGGGGGGCCGACATTGCTCATGGGCGTATAGCCGTCAGTATCACTCCGGGCCCTGCGCGACGAACCGGAGTGTCCTTGGCCCCCGACAGCCAAGTGCGCCCATGGACCTCGCCCGTCGCCTGCGTGCGGACGCGCAACGCGCAGACGAGCGCCGCCTGCTCGTCCTGGCCGGCGACCCGGCGACCACGCGCGACCGGGCGCTGGATGCCCTCGGGACGGCTGACATTCCCCCGGAGAATACGCGGTATGTCGGGACCGACGGGGCCTTCCCCCGCGAACGGATCGATCCAGGGCGGACACGTGCCCTCCTGGGAACCACACAGGGGGCGGTCGTGCTGGACTGCCACGACGCCTGCCGGCCGAACGGGCTCGGGCGCGCAGCAGGCGCTGTCGATGGCGGCGGCCTCCTAATCTTGCTGACGCCGCCGCTGGAGGCGTGGCCCGATATCCGGGACGACTTCGACGCTACGCTCGCCGTCCCGCCCTTCGAGCGCGACCAGGTCATCGGCTACTTTCGGCGCCGGCTCGTCTGGACGCTCCGTGCCCATCGCGGAGTCGCGATAGTCGATGTCGACGCTGGAACCATCGAAAAGGACGGGATCGTCGACGGGCCACTCCGTCTCCCGCGGACAGCTCCCTCGCCACCGGAGTCTCACCAGTTCCCCGCGGCGGCCTACGACGCCTGTCTCACGGGAGACCAGACAGAGGCCGTCGCGGCACTCGAACGACTTCGCGATGGCGGCGAAGCGCTGGTCGTTGAGGCCGACCGCGGTCGCGGAAAATCGAGTGCCGCAGGCCTCGCTGCCGCCTCCCTCGCCGTCGAAGGTCGTGATGTGCTCGTGACCGCACCCGAGTACCGCAACGCCGGCGAAGCCTTCGCACGCGCTGTCGACCTCCTGACTGACCTCGGCGAACTGGCCGGGATCGGTCGCGAGTCCGACCCCCGCCGCGTCGAGACAGAAGCGGGCCGCGTCCGGTACGAACGCCCGACTGCTGCCGCTGATCTCCCCGGTGATCCAGACTGCGTGATCGTCGACGAGGCGGCCGCGCTCCCGGTTCGCCTGCTCGAACGCTTCCTCGCGGCCGAGTCCGTCGCGTTCGCGACGACCATCCACGGCTACGAGGGAGCGGGTCGGGGCTTTTCGGTGCGCTTTCGCGAGCGCCTGGCGGAGAGCAATCACGACGTGACCGACGTCCGACTCGACGAGCCCATCCGGTATGCACCCGGCGATCCCGTTGAGGTGTGGGCCTTCCGGGCGCTCTGTCTCGACGCCCGTCCGGCCGTCGAACCGCTCGTCGCGGACGCGACGCCGGAGACGGTCACCTACCGCCGCCTCTCCGCGTCGGACATGGTCGCCGACGAGGCCCTGCTCCGGGAGGTCTTCGGCCTGCTCGTCTTTGCCCACTATCGGACCGAGCCGGACGACCTCGCGCGGATGCTCGACGCACCAAACGTCACGGCGCGTGCGCTCCTCCACGACGGCCACGTCGTCTCCGTCGCTCTGCTCGCACGCGAGGGCGGCCTGCCCGGGGAGCTACGGGCGCGGATGTACGAGGGCGAACGCATTCGGGGTAACATGCTCCCGGACGTGCTGACGAGCCAACTCCGCGACGAGGCCGCCGGCGAGCCGGTCGGCTACCGCGTGATGCGGATCGCAACCCACCATGCGGCCCGATCACGGGGGCTGGGATCGCGCCTGCTCGAGGAGGTCAGGGCGGAGGTCGAGAGACGTGTCGACTGGCTCGGGGTGGGATACGGCGCCACGCCCGAACTGCTCGAATTCTGGTGCAAGAACGGCTTCCGGACGGTCCATCTCGCGACGTCGCGCAACGAATCGAGCGGCGAACACTCCGCAATCATGCTCGATCCGCTCTCCGAGGCGGGTGAGCGACTCCACGACAGACACGCAGGATGGTTCTGCAAGCGCGCCCCGTCAGTGCTCGCGGATTCGCTCTCGGAACTCGACCCCGCCGTTGTCCGGGCTGGGCTGTGCGCGACCGGCGCGACACCGGCGATCGACCTCTCGACCTTCGAGTGGCGGATCGCAGCCGGCCTCCCCGGCGGAGCGGCCATCTTCGACACCGCACCCCGGGCCGTGCGGCGACTCGCCTTCAGGCACCTCGTCGCCCCTGCCGACCCCGATGCACTCTCGCCCCCACAGGAGCGCCTGCTCGTCCGAAAGGCACTGCAGGCCCGGCCGTGGGACGCCGTCACCGAAGAGCTGGGCTTTCAGGCCCGCTCGGAGTGCATGCGCGCCCTCGGTACGGCGGTCGACGCGCTGGTGAAACTGTACGGGGACGACCGGATCCGCGACGACAGGGAGCGGTTCGGATGAGTGGCGCGGCGCTGACCGCCGTCCCGGTCCTCGGAGTTGACCCAGTCACTGCCCTGGCGTTTCTGTTGCTCGTCGCGGCCGTCGTCGGTGCGGTCCTTCCGAGCGTCCCAGCCGCCCCGTTCTCACTTGCGGGTGTGGTCGTCTACTGGTGGGGAACGGGATTCACAGAACCGGGAGCGGTCGTGCTGGCGGCACTGCTGTTGACTGGGTTGCTCGCGATGCTCGCGGACTGGCTGGGGGGCGTCGTCGCCGCCCGCGTCGGCGGCGCATCGACCACGTCGGCACTCGCTGGCGGCGCTGCCGGCCTCGTCTTGCTGTTCGTCCTCGGACCTGTCGGCGTACTCGTCGGATCCGCGGGGACGGTCTTCGTCCTCGAGTACGTCCGGCGGCGCAACGCCAGGGCCGGCGCAGCGGCCGCCGGCGCGTACCTGCTCGGCTTTTTCGCCTCCGCACTCGTGCAGGCGCTGCTGACGCTCTCGATTCTGCTGGCGATGGTCGCGGTCGCCCTCTAGTGGCTGCAGCGCAGCTTTTGATGTAGCGCTATGTGATTTATTGCTCCGCACGGGCGGCCGGGAGAAAACGGAACAAGAGGCCGAAAACAGGCACAAAGAGCGTTCAGGAGAGAAACGGTTCGGCGGACTCGAAGGAACCGTCGGCGAGTGCGTCGGCGAGTGCGTCGATTTCGACCGCGTCGACCCGGTTGGGATACGCGCGCTGGAAGTGCCCGACAAGATTCTCGACGTCGCGCTCGAGCAACTCGTCGGCGTTCTCGTGATCGACCGGCACCGCCTGTGGCCAGTCGAAGATCGTCACGCCCTGTTCGTGGACGAAGACGTTGTACTCGCTCATGTCGGCGTGGACGTAGCCCCGGGTGTAGGCGGCGGCCATCTCGGCGAGGACGAGATTCAGAACGCCGAGGATCTGCCCGGGTTCGAGTTGCGCCCGGTCGAGTTCGACGGCGTCGATGCGCTCCATCACGATCGCGTGGCGGTTGTGATCGATCGGCCGTGGCACAGAGACGTCGGGGTACAGCGTCTCGAGGGCGTCGTACTCGCGTTCGGCCGCCTTGCGGGCGGTGTACATCCAGGAGACGTGTTCCCTGTCGGCGGTGTACTCGCGCTCGCGGTTGACCTCGCGAAACTCCGTGTAGCCCTCGCGGTGGAACTTCAGGGCGAGTGGCTTGTACGACCGGACCTCGTAGACGTCACTCTCCTTGCCGACGCCCAGCGGCGCGCCGACGCCGTCTATGGTCTCGCGCTCGGCGAAGGTGTGGAGCACGAGCGCGTCGTACCCCTCGAAGGTGAGCCGGAAGCCCTCGTACTGGATAGTCTTCTGTTCGATCAACCCCCGGCGTTCACAGCGGTCCAGCCGGTAATCGACCTCCTCGGCCGGAAGATCGGCGAACTCGGGCAGCTTCCCGCGAGCCACCCACTCCGAGAAGCGCATCCCCTGCTCGATGCCCGAAAGCAGGTAGAAGTCCTCGCTCTCGAGATCCGCCAGCTCACTCGCCACGTTCTGGACCATCACACGGCCGTACTCGGTCGATTCGTAAAAGCCCAGCGCGTCTGTTGCGGGCCCGAAATAAATCACATATCGATATAGAAAATTCAGTCGGTGGCGCCACAGGTTCGGCAGATGGATTTCTACAAATAACCAGTCAAATTATGATTTCTATTCTACACAAACTCAGAAGTTGTGTCAGATCTCGACGTTCGGAATAAGATCCTTCTCAATGAGAAATGGTTTGACGTGTATCTCACGCCAGTTGTAGAGACGATCCATCAGTTCATTTTCAACCTCGTGAACTGTTTCCTGAGTAAATTCGCGTCTCTCTAACCGATGCCACTTCTCAGCGTCTGGATCGAATGCAAGAGCGTGCATCGTCTCGTCTTTGATCACAAGAAATTCCGTGATGACATCGTTGAACTCACTCTTGATCGGCATTGTCCCCGTTACCGCTTCTGACTCTCCCAGTGATTTCACCGCCTCAGCCGACACTGGCTGAGGCGGGAGCCCATCGAATACCTCCAAGGTTGACTTGTCTTCCATTCTACGCCCTATTTATTCACCCAGTTTGATAGCTGTTTCTTCACCATCACCGCTCTTGATCAGTGCTATCATACACTGTTCGATCCATTCTTCTGTGTATGAGTTGCTCAAACTCATCAACCGCTGACGATACCCCCGCGCTCGCGGGGGCTATCGTCGAACATGCAGGAGCAGTCTGTGAGCATACCGACCACCTCCGACATGTGCTTGGAGATGTCTCAATTCCAGTTGACGGATTAACTGACCACCGCCAGCAGCACAAGGTCAGTTACGGAACTGAACCAATGGCACGACTGTACATCTACCAGCAGATCCACGACCTCACGCAACCGGAGGTCGTGGGTCGGCTCGAGAACCGCCCATCAGAGCTGAAGACGCTCGGTCTTGACACTGTCCCAGATCAGCAGGTCATCTCCTACGCCTGGCAACAGTTCAGTCACCAAACAGAGCAAATCCTGATTGCGTCCGCAACAGGAATTGCTCTGGAAGCACGTGACAGCGGCGTTATTCTCGAGCAGCGACTTCCAATCCTTCCAGATGAAGGCGATATTGAGAAAGATGAAGACGGTGATCCACAAGCAACCCGTGATTACGTGAGTGAGCGTGGTGGGAACCTTGTCAAACTCGCCCGCCGCCACGGCTTCGGCGAGTTCAACTCGAACAGAGCCAGCAACAGGACCTATGAGGACGAACAGATCCTCGATCTGTTCTCCAGAGCGTGTCTCACACAAGGGAGTGCGCACTCTGAGGGCGAGGCTGGATGGTTTCTCGACGAAAACGAGATCTGCGACGATTCGACGTTCTTGCGCGTGATCAAGCAGTTCGCAATGCCAGCTGGTCAAGAGTTGCCAGACTTGCTCCAAGAGTACCGCATCGAAGACATCGTCGCGTTTACCGAGCAGTTTCGACAGGAATTGTTGGAGTCGTTCGACGCTGCCACAGAAAACATCCTCAAAACGATCCGTCATGAGGACCCCTTCGACGACCGCCACGTCGTGGCGGCCGTCGACTACACGCGTCTCCCGTACCACGTCTGGCCGTGGATCGACAAAGACGAGGAGATTCCGAAATCAGAGTATCCACCGATGGTGAGTGGCTACGTGGAAGACGGTGAACTCAAACACGGGTACACGTTCGCGACGATCACGATCGTCGGGAATGATGTGCCGATAGTGCTGGGTATCGAACCAGTTAAGGAACATTCAGAGTGGGAACCAGCAGACGCACCACGAGACTCCAAGAGAGAGGTCGTCTGGTGTTTGCTGGAAAGAGCACAGCAATATGTCAATCTTGATGAAGTCCTGCTTGATCGTGGATTCTACAGTAAAGAGGTCCGTGCTGAAATCGACAATAGCAGCCTGCTGTACACGATGCCAGTCCCGAAATACGAGCCAGATTACCAGGCGATCAAGAAAATCAAGAGCAAGGACGGAGTTGACGCCGCCGTCAACCACGACGTCCCCGTCGGAATCGACGGAGACGTCGATCATACTGCGGAGTATCTGTACGTTCCGGCAACCAGTGATGAAGAGGAAGGGAACTATGCTGTGTTCGTGACCAACCGCGATCACGTCAGTCCTGACGAGATCGGTCACGTAACGAACAGTTACAGCCGCCGATGGGATATCGAAAGTCAGTATCAGTCGGCGAAATCGTTCCTTCCGAAAACCTCATCGAAAGACTACCGCGTGCGGTTGTTCAGTTTCGTGTTTGCAACACTGCTGTACAACCTGTGGCGGCTAACGGATTTTCTGGTGAAGATCGGTATGGACAGAGAGATCAGGTCACAACCAGTCGTGACCGCCAGGACATTCGTCCGGGCGGTCGGCGGTTCGCTTCGCCAGGGAGGGTAGGGTAGCTGACAACGGGTGTAGCGTGCCCGCGGAAAGTTGCAGGACTCCCAGTTTCACCCGTCTATGATGCTGTTGCTGGCAGATTCACCGCCAGACTGGCGTCACTAAGTCAACTCACGAGCGATATACCGAGCGAACAGGAGAGTCCAGCAGAAAATCCCTCAGATCTCATCACATTCAGGCTCCGCTCGTTTGTACGAGATCCACGTCCCAGAAACGTGGAACTTACGGGTTCGCTGATGCTGGTTTGGTCAGGCGACCACGACTGTTCCCCAAAATCGGTGGGGGTCCAGTCGTGGTCATTCCACTGCCAGTACGCCCCATCCGTAGGTGCGTCCCTGTCGCGTTCAGCAAACAGGGCAGCAGGCCGAGCCATCGGCCCAACTTCAGACTGCAAGATGTTCCACGCCCCGGCAATATCCGCGTGCGCTTCCAGGTCGCACGCGTCACACCGGAATGAATCACCACTCCGAGACACCGCATCACTGTCACATTCAGGGCACGTGCTACTCGACTCATACTCACCAGTCTCGGTCACGGTGATGCCGACATCACCAAGTGTGAGCGTGATCCGAGTTACGAGTTGCCGGTGTGACCAGAACGCGTGCGTCTTCTCGTTCACATCCGCTGACCAGTGCGTCTCCAACACGTCAGTCAAATCACCGACGTACACCGTGTCAACGTTCCGTTCAAGGAGCCACTCAGCAACGTGTTTCACCGCTGCATCACGACTATGATCGCGCTTCCGTGACCTATCATCGTAGATACGACGAATGCGGTCACTCGTCCACTGGTCATCTGGAAGATCAGATTGGAGTGTTGCGATTTGCTCCGACTGCGTCTGGAACCGTTCGAACTCCGGGCGGGCATGATAGACGGCGGTGTCACCGTCTTCAGTGACGGTCGCTAGCGTATTGTTTGCGCCGACGTCGATGGCTGCTGAGTGCGTCGTGTTCTCGGAATCGAGTGTGTGAGTGAATGCATCCTCCCGTTGTTGTCTGAGGTCGTCTGGTTGAATGCGGACAGGATGCTGGACACGAAACTGATCAGCGTGCTCTTCGTGGATGAGCTCTAATCGACTGTCGTCGCCACGCCACTGCGGATTGCCACGAACCTGGAGCGTTATGCGCTCGTTGTGCTCGAAGTCGTACCGGTCTTCAAGTACGTCACCAACGCCGAATTCGAGTGTACTCTTGTTTTCGTTCCAGTCGAACGTGGACAGGTCGTTTCGAACGAGGCCGTGCAACTCGTAGCCGTCGTCGCGGTTTCCCCAATAGCCAGGAGGTGACGGTTTCTCCGTTACGGCCTGGTCCGATTCGTCTCGGTAGAGTGAGAGCAATTCGAAGTGGCTGCGCCAGGCTTCACTGTTTTTCCGGGCGAGTTGCTGGCACGTCGCCTTCCCGAGAATCGGTGCGTACTGGTCGTACAGGTCGGTATACTCAGCGTCCCACACGTCGCCGTCTTCGTTGAAGTATTGTTGGCGGCGACGGTAGTTGAGTTGGTTCCAGAGTGGGGGGTGTGCGGCCAGCCAATCGAACAGACACTCCCGATACCGGTTACTGACCGGGTCGGCAGTGTATGTGTTCGTTCGCTGTGGCCGGTCGCTCACACACAAACATTCAATATCTATTAGTATAAATGTACGGATTACAGACGAGTTGAGTCTGGTGGTTTGTTGTATATCACGTCGGATTCATCCCCGTCCTCGAAAAGCGAAGCTTTTCGGTTGCAGCGAGAGCTTCGCTC
>JAZKRS010000071.1:0-14002 GCA_036626435.1 Haloarculaceae archaeon
CCGTGATGACGAGAGACGAAGTCTCTCGAACCACTTGACCCCGGAGCAGTTCACGGTGCGCACTCCGATAACGTCACAGATACGTGGCGCCGCGGCGATCTCACCACGCCGGCCGACGAAGACGAGTTACTCGACGGATATACCGAAACAGCGTGGCTACGCGGTTATGTCGAACTACTCGATCGCCTCGACGAGCATGCGGAACTCGGGGCTATCCTCACACGACACTATCCGGTGTCGCGACACCTCTGCCTCAGATACGCCCGTTTCCTCGCAGACGAGGGCGAACGGGAAGCTGCCATTACCGTCGCAGAGTACGGTATCGACGCGTTCTCGGGATCAGATACAGCCGGACTCCGTGAGTTTCTTGTCGACCAGTACGAGGAGACTGACCCGGATGCGTTCCGAGAAACGTTGATCGATCTGTTCGTCGAGCGGACGGACTGGACGTACTACAACCGGTTGAAGGCGGCAACACCAGTCGGCGAGTGGAATCACGTCGTCGACACGATTGTCGATCGATTGGACAGTCGGTGGGACTCCGAGACGATCGTGGAGATCTACTTGCGGGAGGAGCGGATTGAGGACGCCTTCGAGACTGTTATCGAAGCCCGGAGCCTCGACCTGTTCGAAGAGTACATCGATCAACTCGGAGAACACGATCCCGCCGCGTACTTTGATGCGTATCGTCGGGAAATCAAGAAGGCTGCTGCCGACGCGAGTCGACGAAAGTACTACCGGCAGGTCGCCGAGCACCTCCAGACCATACAGACGCTGGGGCGTGAGCGACGGCTCGAGAATCTGGTCTCATTCCTGCGAGACGAGTACTCGAATCGGCCGGCATTTCCCGACGAGTTGGAGAACGCCGGGTTCTGAGTCTCACAGCATCCTTACCTGAAATGGTTCGGAAGGATGCCGTACGTTCTGGCGAGCGAGACGATCTCCTCGCTGAACTCGTCCGACTGTTCGTCGTGTGACTCCGCGAGTGCCTCTACTTCGGTGGAGTACGCCTCGCGGAGTGCTCTCGCTTCGGCCCGTCCCTCGACTGTCGGCTTCCAGAGGGCTGTCGTCCCGTAGTCACCCCGTTCCAGCGGTGGTCCGAGTCGCTCGCGTTCGCCGATACGCTCGATCAGGCCCTTTTCCTGCAGCGTCTGGAGGGCGGCTTCAACCTCGGGTTCGAGATCCGCGTCCGATGTGAGAAGCTCGTCGAACGATGGAAGCTCGGATCCGTCCACTGACGTGATGAGATCGAGTTTCGTACAGGCGGCGACGAGGTCATCAGTTGTCTGTTCGACGCCACCGTAATCGTGTTTGTAGCGTCTGTCGTGAGTCGTGAGTTGATCGATGATCACTCGCTCGATCCACGTCTCTGTTTGCATGTCCTGAACATACCACCGGTGACTGAGAAGCGTGTCGCCCCAGTCTGCTCTGCGGGAGCAAAGGGAACACCGATCAATCCAACTCCGCTCGCTCTTTCAATGTATCGACCAACAGATCGACGATCGCTTCTTTGTCTTCGTCGGGGACTTTCCTGCCATCAAGTTCGTCGAATTTCTCTTCCCAGTGGTCGATCCACGACCCAAACACGTCTTCGAACGCAGCTTCCGGGTCGTCTGCAGTCTTGACCTCCTCGATTCGCTCTTGGATGGATCGTCCAACAGCCCCAGCTCCCAACTCGGCTTCGACTATCATCCACGGCTCGTACTCGAAGGTCGCATCGATCTCCTCGACATGCCACGTCTCCTCAGCCAGATTCAGCTGATACTCCGTCAGCACGTGAAACCGAGCAGGTGATGTATCGAGGCCTGGGACACCCATGTCCGAGAGGTACATCGTCGGATGGCGCTCAATCCGGAACGAGAGTACCTCCTCTGACTCGAACTGGAATCCGAAGGCCCGTTCCCTGATCTTTTCGAGTGTCAACCCATCCTCTGGCAGTCCGATGTCACACTCCTCCAAGGTGGCGAGAACGTGTTCTTTAGTCGTGCTGATCATCTGTCTCACTCGGTTTCGATCACCCTTGGAAATCCTCGAGCAACTCCTCCAGCATCGGTCGGAGCTTGTACTTTTGATAGTGGTCGTCCCGAAGCCCCTCCACGTAGGCACGCCACTCGTCCAGTTCACCCGCAGCCTCGGCCGCTTTGCCGGCGATTTCCAGCCAGTCCACCGCGTGGCGATACCGCTGTGATTGGCCTTCTTCGATGATCGGTTCGGCTTGTTCCTTGCAGGCGTCGATCGTCCACTGCGGATGGTCCTCCCAGACGGCTTCGGCGACCGGTTCGACCACCTTGTAGTCCGAAAAGCGGTCCGCGATGGCGATCGCCTCGTCGATTCGGCCCTCCTCCACGAGCTTGGTCACGTACGCGTCGATCAGGTCGGCGGCCGCCGCCAGATTCAGGTACTCCTCAATGCGGTCCTGGCGTTCCAGGACGTTGAGGCGGGCTCTGATGAACTCCTCGGCGTACCAGGGCGGATCGCCTTCCCAGAGGTCGGCGTAGCTGGCGTCGCCACGCATCGCCCGCTGGACCGGCTCGAAGTCCCACCCCCGCTGGGCGGCTTCGAGAGCGACGCTGTACGGCGGGTGATGCGTGTAGCCTCCCATCTCGTTTTCCCACCGCCAGAGGCGGTCCTCCCAGTCGGCGCGTTCGACCTCCGAGAGATCGGCGGTGAGTAGCGCTTCGGCCAACACCCTGTCGACTTCGTCGAAAAACTCGAAGATGGCGTTCGAATCGTCGTACGAGAGCGCGAGCCACTCCTCGCCCATGAGTTCGTCGGCGAGCGGTTCGAGGATGTCCAGCGCCGTCTCGCCGTCGCCAGCGTCGATCGCGGCCCGCGCCTGGTCGAGGAGGTCCCGCAGCTTCTCGACGTCGGTCTCGACGGCCGCATACGGGTCGTACGCGTGGGCGCTTTGTCCATCCGTAGGACGAAGGACGTACTGCACCTGCTGTCGGATCGACTCCCGGTTGATGTCGGGTGTTCGGTCGTGTGCGTCGCCATCTCCGTGTTTGGTCGTTTCGAGTCGGGATTCAACCTGGTCTGCCAGCTCCGGGCGATCCTCGACGAGGTCAACGAGCAGGTCCCGAAGCAGTTCGGGATCTGTGTCGGCGATCAACTCGGAGACAGGTGGTCGCTGATCGATCTCGTCGGGATCGCGGATGTACGTCAGGAGGACGGCCACGCGATGCTTGCAGATCCCGCCGTGATCGTACGGGCAGGAACACGCCGTGTCGACGACGCCAGTCTCGTCGAGCTCGATGCGCACCTGGTAGGGCTCGTACTGGCTGCCCTCGACCGCCGCGCGGAGCGTCTCACCGCGCCGCATGACTTCGACGACGGCACCCTCGTCGTAGTAGTTCTCCCCCCGGTCGTACGACTGTGGGCGTGCCAGCTCCCGGATCGCCGCCTCGGTGAGTGTCGGGTCGGAGGCCACCATCGCTCGGTCGTATGACACCTACGAGTTGGACCGGTAGTAATGCTGTGGTGGACGGTCGTGGAGTGCTGTCACCCTACGAATCCGGGACCCAGACGCCTTTCACCGGCTGGAACACGAGGTACGCGTCGACGTTCGATTTGTCGGCCGGATGGGCAGTATGGAGCGTGAGGTCGCCCATGTTCGCGTGCTCTTGGTTCTGTTCGGTCACCCACGCTTCCGCGTCCGCCTCGGAGGAGAACGTAATTCGACGGTCTTCGTCGAAATCTGTCTCCTCCAGAGGTGTCTCGCGAAAGACCGAGTCCTTGAGTTCCACGAGGTAGTCGTCGGCCATGGCTACTGTTTGGTTCGGGATAGCTCCTCTTTAGGCTTCTCCGACTCCGAGCAGTGGTCATCTTTCCAGCCCCTGATAAATTAATGTGAGCTGACACTCGATCACTCCTCTCCGAGTAATGCATCGACCACGTCCGCAAGCGAGTACAGTCGAAGATCGGACCGTTCGGCAGCCGCGTCTCGAACAGCGTCCGCGAATCCATTCCGTGAGAATAGCGCATACTCACAGATTCGGTCCCCACCGCTGTCAGGCGTCCAGCGGAGTTCCTCGACGTGGTCTTCCAGCGACGACAGCGCGCTGAAATCAGCTGGTGACGCCTGATACTTGCACTCGCCCGCGATGAGCACGTCCTCGTCGGTTAGCCCAACGACGTCGACCTCGTGTTCCTGATACCACCACTGACCGACATCGACGACCGGATACTCGTCATACAGCGTCCACAGCGCGCGACAGCACAGGTCCTCGAAGGCCGGCGCGACGAAGTCGGGCATCTGCGGTTCGATCAGTCGCTCGTACGCTCCGTCGCCGAACTCGGTGTACCGATCCGGGCTGCCGTACAGGAACCGGAACCAGAACCGGAAAAACGGGTCCCGGAGTCGGTACCGGCTCCGTTTCGAGCGCTCGGGTTGTTCGGTGACTGGGACACGCCGCTCGACCAATCGTAGTCGAGACAGGCGGTCGAGATACGTCGAGAGCTGGTTGTATTCGATGCCGGTCGCGCCAGCAATCTCGTTGCGACCGGTCGCGCCGCCGGCGATCGCTTCGAGAATCGAGAAGTACCGCGTCGGTTCCTGGAGTTCCATCCGGAGGACGTATTCCGGTTCGTTATGGAGTGATCCGTGTCGCGCCAGCACTGTTCGGTGGATGTTGTCTCCGAGCGATGCGGTGGGATCGAGTTCTTCGAGGTAGTAGGGGACGCCACCGAACACACTCCAGGCACGCACGGCGTCGTCGGGCGTGACATCATCGGGGAGGAACTCGACGGCAGCGTCGAATGGGAGCTGTCGCACGTCGAGCTTCAGCGAGGAGCGACCGTACAGGGGGCTGTCCCCGAGCAGCGTCGCCTCTTCCATCATGCTGATCGACGAGCCGACGAGGACGACGGTCACAGCAGACTCGTCGAACTCGTGATCGAACAGCGCTTGCAACACCGACGGAAGACTCTCGTCCTGTTCGATCAGGTACGGAAACTCGTCGAGGACGACGATCGCGTCCTGATCAGCGAGATACTCGAAGAGGGGTTCCCACTCCTGCCGAATCCGTTCGATTCCCGGAAACGCATCCGCGGCTGTCTCGACGAACTGTTCGAGTTGCAGCGTTCGGGTTTTCTGTCGCGCCTGGTAGAAGACGGTTCCCTCGTATTCTTCGAGTGCCTGTTTGACGAGCCGTGTCTTTCCGAGTCGGCGTCGACCGTACACGACGGCGAGTTCCGCGTCATCGGAATCGAAGAGGCCTCGCAGGCGAGTGAGTTCCTCCGTTCGGTTCACGAAGTCCGGCATAGTCGCTTCCATGCTGCGGAGCAATAAAAATACTCTGAATAATCGTACTTGAGAATATCATATTCTGAGATATTATATTTGCCCGGTTAGGAACGCTCGCCTGTTTTCGGCACTTCCGGAAACACCACGCCCGAACTTACCCCATTCTCAGTCGTAGCCACGAAGGCATGCCCGCTAACCAATCAGACGTCGCTGGCGATCCGGAGCGACTCGTGTGCCCCAACGGCCACCAGACCTGGGAGCACACCGCTGATCGCTTCTGGTGCTATGACTGCAGTCGGATCCATGGCGTCGATCCCGTCTTCGACGAACTCGTCGATCCGGACACCGGCGACACGGTCTCCCGAACAGAGGTGCCCGCGACGTGACGAGCGACGTTCCCGAATCGACCCGTCGCTACGCCCGGGAGAACCGCGAGCAACTGGAGTACATCCTCCGGCACGGCAGCAGCATCGAGATCCGCGCCTACGCGGCCGCGCTCCTCATCCGTGGCCTGCCAGACCCGGAAGTCCAGCAGGTGATCGACGAACTCGAAACCGGCCGGGAGGTGTTGAGTTGATGTCAGCCATCACTCAGCGCTTCGCGGAACCGCTCGGCATCTTCGAGCAGATCGGGTCGGTTCTCGAAGACTGTCATCGCGTCCTGCGCGCGCTCGATGTCGTCGAGGAGGTCGGGATCTTCCCGGATGAGCGTGAGAATGGCATCCCGGAGGTCCTGTTCCTCCTCCTTGACGGCCTCGATTGCACCGTGATCGGTTGCCTGTCCGCACCAGACGCAGAACTCCTCGTCACGGGGCGTCTGCTTCCCGCATCGAGGACACTCGACTGGTCCTACCGGATCCGGTTCCTCCTCCTCGACCTCGACACCGTGGACCTTGGCGAGTTCGCGGTCGGCGTCCTCACCAAAGACACTGACGTAGCGTGCGGCTACGTCGCTACCGCGGACCCAGCCGTGGTGGTCCTCGATATGAGCTTGGTTCATCCCCTGCGAGGCGAGGAAGCTGGCGGAGCTCTTCCGGAAGTTGGTGAACGTGACCGGCTTGTCGACGCCGGCACGCTCGGCGGCGCTTTCAAGGATCTTCGTGAACATCCGGTAGGAGAACTCCTCGGGCCGGTCAAGCTTGCACCAGAGCGGTGCGTCCGGGTCGTCACGAGCCGGATGATCCGACAACCACCGCTGGAGATGCGGGACGGCTGGAATCAGCGTGACGGTGCGCTGGCCGGTCTTCCCGGAGAGCGTGAGCTGCAGGCCGTGGCGGTGGTCCGTGACGTCACCGACCGTGAGGCTCCGGATCTCGCCACTTCGCGCACCGGAGTCCCACGCGGTGGCGATCAGCGCGGCGTCGCGGGTGTTCATCGTCTCGTCGATCATCGGGACGACATCCTCCTCCCAGTGGAGCATGTCGCCGGGGTTCGGTGCCGGGTCGTAGTTCCGTGGGGTACCGGAGGGGACCCACTCGATGCTCTCGGGCGGGTCGTCGCCGTTGCCGTCGGCGGTCCGGCGACCGAAGACGCGGAGCGCGATGCGGTAGTCCCGATTGGTTTCCTCGTTGTCGTAGGTGCGGTTGATCCAGCGGACGATCTCCTCGGCTGCGTCACGATCCTCGAGTGCATCGGCCAGCCCGCCGACGTGCTCGGCCATCCGGGTGCAGTGTCGGAGGAGTTTGAGATGCCGGTGATCGCCGTACTCGGTCTGGAGGAGGTAGAGTTCGTCGCTGAAATCCAGCAGAGCCTCGCGGTCGGCGGCGGAGATCTCCTCGGATGCCTCGATCCGCTCACGGAGCGTCTCGATCTGGGACCCTGGTTCGCCCATGGCCATTTATTAGTCAGATCCCTATTTAAATATTGGGATGTGAACTTCAAGTTGGAAGCCTGGTCTAAGCTTTGACCCTTTTCCCTAATCTGATGAAACGCAGTCCCCAGTATCTGATACGGCGGGACTTGGAGTGATGGATACAGAGGATGGTGGATTAATCTGTCATAGCGTACATCCCAGGCCCCGAGAACTGGAGGAAGACGATTCCCGGCTTACGGGACCTGGAGATCGTTGATACTAACGGCTATAAGTCTGTGAGCGATTTCGACCCCCCGTGGGGTCGAATATCTTCACGAAGGTATAGCCATCAGTATCAGTTCTCTTCGCTGTCCGTGTCGGCCGCGTCGTCTTCTTCGTCGACTGCAATGCTGATTGGGCCCCTGTCGCCGTCGGTCGGTGGTGAATCACTCTCGTCGGCGACTGCGCCGGCGACGTATCCGGCGGTCCCGCCGACCAACCCACCGAGGACCGCACCGCCGACGCCGCCTTTCTTCAGTCCGGTCACGGTACCGACAAATCCGCCAGTCAGCGAGAGCGCGACTGGATTGACGTCCGGTTCCTCGGCAAGATTCCGCTCGTATTCGTGGTCCATATCCGCCGGTACGGTCTGGACGCAGATAGTTCATCCACTTTGGGATGACCTCATCATACGCACTCCCGCCGAACGAACACTCCCGTATCTGACTGGAGCGGCAAACCTTAGCCTTCGCGCACGCGCGCACGAAGGCGCTTTACGGTTTCAGCCCTTCTAGACAGATGTGAGTAACCCAGACCCAGTTGCTTCTGACGAGGCTCGTCCGCCTGCGTTCGACCGGGTTGACGTGTCGGTGCTCGTGGTCGGTGCCGGTGCCGCAGGCGCCCGGACCGCAATCGAACTCGCACAACGTGGCATTGACGACGTCCTGGTGCTCGGCAAGCGACACCACGGTGACGCCCACACGACCTGGGCCCGTGGTGGCATCAACGGCGCGCTCGGGACACACGACCCGGAGGATTCCTGGGCAATCCACGCTGCCGACACGCTCAACGAGGGTTATTTCCTCAACGACCCCGCGAAGGTAGAGACAGTCACAGAGCAGATGCCCGACCGCCTCCGCGAACTCGACGAGTGGGGGATGGAGTTTTCCCGGACCGACGACGGCGAGATCGACCAGCGCTTTTTCGGCGCTCAGTCGTTTCGCCGGACGGCGTTTGCCGGTGACCATACCGGCGAGTCGATGCTGAACACGCTCGTCGACCGGGCCCGTGAACTGGCGATTCCCTACCGTGAGAACGTGATGATAACGAAGTTGCTTTCGGACGGCGAGCAACTGTACGGTGCCGCCGGGTTCGACATGGAGACGGGCGATTTTCTGCTTTTCAACGCCGGGACGGTCGTACTCGCGGCCGGTGGCTACGCGGCGACCTACAACCGCCACACGTCCAGAGACGACGAGAACAACGGCGACGGTCCGGCGCTGGCCTACGAGGCGGGTGCGGAGCTAATGGATATGGAGTTCGTCCAGTTTCATCCGACAGGGATGGCAGTCGACGAGAGCGACCCGGAGTGGGAGCCCTGGAGCGGTCGGCTCGTCACTGAGGCGGTCCGTGGCGAGGGTGGTCGCCTCTACAACACCGACGTCTCCGCGAGCGACGCGAGCGGAGGCTCCCCCGGCGGCGAGCGGTTCATGGAGCGGTACTCGCCAGATCAGATGGAACTCGACGCCCGTGACGTCGTCGCACGTGCGATCGCCCGGGAGGTCACGGAGGGGCGTGGCACCGAGAACGGCGGCGTCTATCTCGACATCTCGCACAAGAGCCGGGCGTTCATCCAGGAGCGACTGCCACGGATGTACGAACGCTTCGAGGACCTCGGTGTCGATATGGCGACCGAGGCGGTCGAAGTCGCGCCGACGGCCCACTACGGGATGGGCGGCGTCGCCGTCGACGAGTACGGCGAGACGAGCGTCGACGGCCTGTTCGCGATCGGCGAGACGATGGCGGGCGTCCACGGTGCGAACCGCCTGGGTGGGAACTCGCTTGCCGAGACTGTCGCCTTCGGCGTCGTCGCCGGCGAGCGGATCGCCGGGCGTGTGGACGGCCCCGGCCGACTCCCGGACCACATCGTCAGTGGCGTCGCCGAACCGCAGTTCCAAGACCTCGCAACTCTGGCCGGACGCGACGGCGCACACGACGTGATGGATGTGGTCACCGAACTGCAGGACCTGCTGTGGGACCACGCCGGTATCCTCCGCGACGAACAGTCACTGCAAGCCGGACTCGATGCGCTGGACGACGTGGCGCGAAAAGCCACCGATATGGACGTCGGGCCGATTACGAGCACCTCCTTCGAGTTCGTCATCGACCTCGGCTTTATGTTGACGGCAGCCGAGGCGGTCCTTCGTGGTGCACTGGCGCGGACTGAATCACGCGGTGCACACTACCGGACTGCCCACACCGAGACGGATCCTGACTGGCAGCGCAACATCTACTTCGAACTGGCCGACGTCGGCGGCATGACCAGCCACACCGAGCCCGCCGGAACCCCCAGTGAGGTCGTCCAGGACGCACTCGATGAGGGACACGAACTGGACTATCACCAGCTCGAGTGACGGTGTCGACAGCGAAGGCGATACGCCGCTGGCGCCGTGTTTTGTACGAGATCACTGACCGCCGTGTTTCCGATACCAGACCCGTTCGCCGACAGGGGACGCCCCCTCGTCGATGTCCAGCCGACTCACGAACAGGTCGCGAACGGCGAGCGTGACGACCAGTTCGACCGTCTCGCCCGCCTCGGACGTGATCGTGACGACACAGTGTCCGTCCCGCTCTCCGATGGACTCGACGGTCCCAACCGACCACCGATCGCGATGGTGGGCCGGCTCCCGTGCGTGGATGCGGTCGTGACTCATGCTGGGGGCGTCAGGAGTCGCCCCGGGCTGCCCGATCGGCGGCCGTGACGGGCCCCCCGTCGCCTGGAGCCAGCGGTTCCTCGATACCGAGTAGCTCTGCACTCTCCTGCCAGAGTCGCCGTGCGGCCTCGGGGTCCTGGGCGGCCTCGGAGGGTGTCTGTGGCTGCTGGTTCGTGAAGTACCGCCCGGATACCCCGGCAGTGCGCGGCGAGACAGCGACGAACAGTATCTCGGCGGCCCCGTCGGCGACTGACGTCACCCCGGGAACCGCTTCGAGTCTTTGGAACAGGCCTGGGAGTGGGCCGGGGAGGAACCGACTGAATCCGCTGCCCGGAATCGCCCCCGGGTGGATGCTGTTCGAGGTCATTTCGCGTTCGGTTGCCACAAACCGTCGAGCGAGCTCCGCAGCAAAGAGGATGTTCGCGAGCTTCGAGTGGCTGTACGACTTGAATCCGGAGTACCGATCGTCCCCCCGTATCCGCTCTAAGTCCAGCGAGGCACCTTTGTGGGCCCCGGACGCGGTCGTGACGACCCGGGCGTCTGCGGTGAGGTGATCGAGCAGTTCGGCCGTCAGCAGGTACGGCGACAGGTGGTTAACGTGGAACGTGTACTCGATACCAGCGTCGGTCAGCGCTCCGTTCCGGAACAGCCCGCCGGCGTTGTTGATCAGAAGGTCGAGTCCGTCGGTCGATTCCCGCACGGTTCTCGCGAGCCCCCGGACTGCATCGAAGTCTGCGAAATCCGCTTCGACGAATGTCGCCTCGACACCACTCCCCAAGAGTTCTTCGACCACCTCCGCGCCTGATTGTGGATCCCGACCGTGGACGATGACGTCGGCGCCGAGTCGGCCCAGCGCGAGTGCCGCGGCCCGACCGATCCCGCTCGTCGAACCGGTGACCAGTGCCTGGAATCCCGTACAGTCGACGTCCGAGACATCCGCGCGGCTTTCCGGAAGTTCTCCCATTACGCGCCACAGGGGCTCGAGGAACAAAACTCGTACTACCGGCTACGCGTACTCTGAGCGTTGCGTCACCGCTGGACTGCCAGAACAGGTGTGTCGCCCGCCTGGATGACTTGCTCGGTGATGCTGCCGAAGATGAACCGTCCGGCTCCACCTCGAGCGCGTGTGCTCATGATCACCAGTTCGGCTCCAACCTCAGTCGCATATTCGGTGATAACTCTGGCGGGGCTGCCGAACTCGACGGCCACGGTCGCGTCAACGCGCTCCGGGGCGTGTTCCTCGAGGAGGCGTTCGGCCGTCGCCGTCCGCTCGCGTTCCAGCTGGTCGAGTTTCTCCTCGTCGCGCCCGGCAGTCCCGAGTCCACTGGAGAGTTCGACGACCGACAGTACGTGTATCGTGGCGTCGTAGCGATCGGCGTGGCTGAACGCGTGGGTGGCCGCGTCGGTTGTCGCCTCGCTGCCGTCCGTCGGGAGCAGTATAGTGTCGTACATCAGTCGAGTTGTGGGTCGATAGTCGGTGACATCATTCTTCAGTCGGGACCGAGCTACTGCTGGCGGGCGATGAGGAGTGCGTCTGCGAGCACGTCGTGACCGATTGGGAAGAGTTGCAACACGCCACCGATGAGGAAGATGTTGCCGGTCACGAACGCCGTCAGCGGTCCGAGACTCGCGGCCAGCAATCCGAGCGTCACTACCCCGGTGGCGGCGTAGACGAGTCGCTCTTGATTGCGTATCTGTGGACTCTCCCAGTTGTACAGTCCTGTCACGAGGTAGCCAACGCCCATCACCGCCAGCCACGGGTGCCAGTACGCGTATACGGTGATGTCCGCCGGGAGTGGCCCGGCCAGGGCGGCGACGTTGACTGTCGTCGCAGCTACGTTGAGTCCACCCCAGACCACCCACACCCGGTTCCGGCGGACGGTCGGTGCCGTGTAGGTCACGCCGACGAAGAGGATGCCCGCGGTCAGGAGGACCCACGTGAAGACGATCGACTCTGCCAGCCCGATCGGTGCCAATCCGGGATTCCGGCTGAACAGCCAGGAGAGGCCCCAGCCGAGCACACCCTCAAGGAAGCCGAACAACAGCAGCCCGTCGCCCGGGAGCGGCGGTGTCAACAGCCGCCTGAAATACCGGGTCAGGGCGACGCCCGAACGGTGAATGTGGTCGACAGCCCCGGCAACGTCACTGGACATGGCTGTCCCGTTCGGGTGACAGCCCGCTGGCGCCCTCGGTCAGTCGCAAACTGCGTGTATGCTCCAACGATTCTCTTACGGGCCCGAGGGTCAAAACCCTCTGGATTTGACCCCCCGCAGTATTTTCCGTCAGCACCGTCGCCACCGGCCCTCCCGCCCCTCGATGCATCAGCGATGGCCGAAATACGCCCCAAACCCCGCGACCGAGGGCCTCATAGAAGCTTGGAACTACGGGCTTCCTCCAAGCACGGAATCCTGCAGGTTTGTGAAAACAACGAGGGCCGTAATTTCATCTTCTATATCAAAGAAGTCGTGTTCAACGCCCTTTTCGACGTAGACTACGTCACCGTCACTGACAGCATACGTCTCATCCCCGACCTGTGCCATTCCGGATCCAGAGATGAGATAGTAGAGTTCATCCTCCTTGTGAGGGTGTTTTGGCGCGGGGTTGGGATAGTGTGCGAGTTCGACACTCATCGATTCTTCGCTCAGAACTTCGATGTAGTTGTTGTCACCTGATCTCAACTGTTCGACCAGTTCGGTAGTAGAACTGTGAGTCATTGCTTCGTATCTGAATATACCGGTTCCACATCCGATGAATACTTCGGTCTCCGAGCGAGAGACCACTAGCGTCATTCGAGCCTTTCGGCGTATTCGTAATCTCCCGTTCTCGCCTCGGGTCTATTCCCATCGAGTTCGATTTGCCATCCGTCTAAAACGGTCGGATCGTTGAGCGCGTTCGTTAGCGTGGTTCTCACGCCGAGTACGCCGACCCCGTAGTAGTCGTTCGGGACGCCGTGGAGATACTGTAACGCCGTCTCGAAGAGGCTCCGCATACCGTCGTCATTCTCGAAGTCAAAGTGCTTGTACGCACCCGCCGCGACCTGAACCATTCCGTGAGTGAAGGCGCTTTCGGTGGTTCCGGTCCCGTAGTTATACCACTCTGATTCAAAACAGTCATGCGATTCATGGAACGCGCCGGAGTTGTATAGGCGGACGCCGTGCATCACCGCCCGGCGGAGCGTCCCGTGCTCCCACTGTCCGCGGTCGGGATGCCATCCCGTCGGATTCCCGGACGGCGCCTCGACGGTGGAGTCACGGGTGTGCTCGTCCATACCCGGTCGTACGCCTCCAGGTGCCTAACTCCACCGCTCGCGGTGGGCTGCCCGCGTCTGACGGATAGCTAGCGGAAGCCTCGCCCTTCAGGGCTGTCTCTTACCCACAAGTTGAATCACCAGACGGGGGCGTCATCAGCACTGAGAGCGGACGAACTCGTCGACACTCGGCGGTATCACGGGGAGAGAGACGCGACTCCAGCTGTGAATACGGGCGGATTCGAGCATCCACCGGGAGCCGGTAGTCGTCCCGTGTTGCGTCGGAGTCTGCCAGATCGTCCCTGCTCGTCGTCGAGAGGGCTTGAAGCGCCGATATAGAACGTCCCAGACTTATGGGCATTCGTTCTAGTTTAATACTGTAGGTAATATCTCCGGATAATCGCAGTACAGCGTACGTATCTCACTAAGACATGCCAGAACTGTTCAGTCAGAAGCGTTCGAACAGTCACAACTCGGAGAGTGCTCACAGCGCTATTTCCCAGTTATCGCCAGAAATCAGTGTGCACTTGGTGCACGCCGTTTTAAGCCTGTCTCAAGATGACCAAAAAGAAATTTGGAGTTGCCGTTGCAGAAGATGTGGCCGAAGAAGTGGATGAATTAGTTAGCGAGTGTGAAGACCTCGGAGCGAGTCGCTCCGAGATCGTCGAAGCGATCCTCACGGCCTACGTTCGCTCCGAGACAGATCACGTTGAACGGGTACGAGAGCTGATTATCCGACGGAGAAAAGGAACTCTCTAACAGCCTCAAAAGTACGTGCACCAAGTG
>JAZKRS010000072.1:0-13792 GCA_036626435.1 Haloarculaceae archaeon
CCGTGATCGCGTTCGTGATCGCGGCGGTGGTCGCCGGACTGACAGCAGCCTCCTACTCGGAGTTCGCCTCGATCTACTCCGAGAACGGCGGCGGCTACCTCTTTTCATCCCGGACCTTCGAACACGACACGCTCATCTACACTGTGGGCGCCATGCTGTTTCTGGGCTACACCGGCACGACGGCGTTCTACCTCGCGACGATGGACGAGTGGGTGTTCCGGTTCATCCTCCCGGAGTCACTCCACGCGCTCCCACACGGCAGTTCGGGCGTGTTCGTCGCGGTCATGCTTGGCGTCCTCAACGCCCGCGGAACCGAGGAGAGCGGGACTTTCCAGCTGTTCGTCACGGGCGCGAAGGTGGCCGTGTTGCTGGCGTTCATCGCCGGGGCCTTCGCGTTCCGCGGGCCGGCCACCGCCGCCGGGAACTTCGCGGGCCAGTTCTCGACGGATCCGATCGGGATCGTCACCATCGCCGCCCTCGCATTCATCACCTTCTTCGGATTCTCCGCGATTGCGGCCAGTGCCGGCGAGATTATCGAACCCCGACGGACGGTGCCACTGGCGATAGCGGCCAGCATCGTCACGGTCACGATCCTGTACGCGCTGGTGATCGTCTCGATGGTCAACTCGCCGGTGCCGGCGGAGATCATCGCCGAGGAGGGCGAGACGGCGATGGGTCGTGTCGCTGCCGGCTTTCTGGGTCCCGTCGGCCGGTCGCTGATCGTCGCCGGGGCGATTTTCAGCATGGTCAGCGCCTCGAACGCGAGCATCCTCGCGGCCAGCGGCATCGGTTCGCTCATGGGCCGCCAGGGACAGGCGCCACGGCAGTTCTCGCGCATCCACCCGAAGTACAGCACGCCGTTCTGGAGCGTCGTCTCGGCAACGGGACTGATCGTCGCGCTCATCGTCGTCTTCATCGGCGTGTTTCCGGCCGAGGGAGGGATCGTCCCCTTCGATCTGACGGTCCCGCTGCCCGCCGTCGGGGCGGTCACGCTGACCGACCTCGGGCTCACGACCCTGACCGGGTTCGCGACGCTGAACCTCCTGTTGCCGCTGTCGATCGTCAACGTCGCGCTCGTCTACTCGCGGCGGCGCTACCCCGACGTCGACCGCGGCTTTCGCGTGCCCGGCGTGCCACTCGTGCCGGCGGTCGGCATCCTCGCGAACATCGCGCTCATCTACAACCTTCCATTCAAGGGCGTGATCGTCGGCGTGTCGCTCATCCTCGCGTTGCTCGGCGCTTACCTCGTCTGGGGCGGAGCGCCGGACGTCGAGGAACTGTACGAACAGGTCGTCCCCCCGACGGCGCCGCCGGAAGCGCCCACGGAGAGTCCGGAGATAGCTCCCACCGAGGAGGCTGAAGTGGCGGCCGGCGAGGAGGAGTTCCGGGTGCTGGTTGCGGTCGCGCGACCCGAGCGCGCGGCCCGGTACGTCAGGCTGGCGACGACACTCGGGAACATGTACTCTGAGGACCCGTTCGTGCAGGTCGTAACCGTCACCGAGATTCCCGAGCAGACGCCCTTCGAGACCGTCGAGGAAACCGCACGCGGGCGCGTCCAGAGCATTCAGGAACTGCTCTCTGTCGAAGAGCTGGAAGCCGATTTCGCCGTCGAGGGGCACATCTGCCGGGACATCGCCTTCGACATCGTGCAGACGGCGCGAAACGACGAGGCCGATCTGATCCTGATGGGCTACCCCGAGGAACACACCCAGGTCGCCGAACAGGTCGAGTACAAGGCACCCTGTGGCGTGCTCTTTGCAAGCGGCTTCGTCGAACCGACCGCCGTGGACGTCGTCAACGTCGGCGCTGGCGGGGGGCCACACCACATGGACCTGCTGGATATCATCGAGCGGATGGGCGAACGCGGAGCCGAACTCCACGTCATCAACGTCACACCCGAGGGAGGGATAGGACGGCCCGAGAACTCCGAGGCGACCGTCGCAGGGTTGTCCAACGCGCCGTCGGTCCAGGTCCACAACGTCACCGCCCAGACCATCGCCGAGGGCCTCGTCGAGCAGGCCGCTGTGAACGGCGGCATCCTCGTCATCGGCGCGACGCGGACACGCCGGCTCCGGCGCCGGGTGTTCGGGAGTACCCCCGACAACGTCATCGAACTCGCCAGTGGGGTCGGGTTACCAGTCCTCGTCTACGCCAGTCCGCGCGGGGTTCAGGGCCCCATCGAGGATTACCTCTATCCCGTCTATCGCTATCTCACGGGTTCGCGTCGTGGGCCCGCCGAGTCACCCGCCGCGGAGGCCGAGGAGTGACCCGCTGACTGCCGTTCCCCTGCGAGACGGGCGTCCGAAAAGCACTTTGTATCGGTCCCGAAACTGCCACCACCTCCAATGGATCTCCGGTTCTCGCGGCTCCGCGAGTTCAAATTCTCCCGGCGGAACCGCCTCATCGTCTACTACGTGCTCGGACTCGCGACGATCATTCTCGTGTATTCGGTCCTGTACAACTACGGGATGCTGGTCTTCGAGGGTCGAAACCACCCGCTTCCCCGGTCGTTCCAGACGGTCGTCGAGACGATGACCACCACCGGGTACGGCGCGGACTCACCGTGGGACTCCACGATAATGAACGCCTTCGTGGTGTTCATACAGCTGACGGGCATCGGGATCGGCTTCTTCACGCTCCGGGTGATCATCATCCCGCTGTTTACCGGGGCCGAGGTCAACCTCGACAACCGCCTGACGCCGAAACGCGATCACGTCATCATCTGCGAGTACCGCCGCGACTCGGCCGTCCTCTTAGAGGAACTCCGGGAACTGGGCATCGACTACGTGCTGATATCCTCCTCGAAGGAAAACGCCAAGGCCCTCTCGGATGCGGGCTATGCGGCCATCCACGGGTCCCCACAGGACGGGGAGGCCTTCGAGCGGGCGAGCATCGACACCGCACGGGCGGTCGTCACCGACGCCGGGGAGGCAAACGTCAACACCATCCTGACGGTGCGCTCGATCGACTCCGACATCGAGGTCGTCGCGTTGACCGACGACAGCGGGATGCGGGACGTGTTGCTTGACTCGGGAGCCGACAGCGTCCTCTCGCCGCGGGGCGTGCTCGGCCACCGGCTCGCGGAGAAGGCGATCTCATCGATCAGTTCGGAGCTGGTCGAGACCATCGCCCTCGGCGAGGGCATCGAGGTGACCGAGATATCGGTCGACCACGGCAGCCAGCTGGTCGGGACCCGGATCCGGGACACGAAGCTCAGGGAGCGGACGGGCGCACACATCATCGGCGCGTGGATCGACGGGGAGTTGCAGTTACCCCCCGACCCGGACGCACTCATCCAGACCAACACCGTCCTGCTGGTGACGGGCGAACACGACGAACTGGAGGAGCTGAGCGAGTTCACGCGGCCGTTGCGCCGGACAGGTCAGCCAGATCGGATCGTGATCGCCGGGCTGGGCGAGGTCGGATCCGCCGCCCGGTCGGTCGTCGAGGAGGCAGGGGTCGACACCGTGACGATCGACACCGAAACGCGGGAGGGGGTCGACGTCGTGGGCGACGCCACCTCGCGGGAGACCCTGCGCGAGGCCGGGATCGAGGAGGCGGGTGCGATCATCGTCGGCCTCCCGGACGACTCGACGTCCCTGCTCGCGACCGTGGTCGCGCGGTCGCTGAACCCCGACGTCGAGATTATGGTACGGGTGAGCGACGCCGACGCCACGGGGAAGGCGCTGAGTGCCGGCGGGGACTACGTCCTCTCGGTCCCGCGGGTCAGCGCCAGGATGGTCGCAAAGGAGATCCTCGGCGAGGACGTCCTCGCCCCGGCGAGCCAGATCCGGCTCATCCGGGTTCCGGCCACCCCCTTCGCCGGGTCGACGCTCGCCGATTCGGGTATCTACGAGAAGACGGGGTGTCGCGTGATCGCCGTCGAGGACGAGTCCGGCACCACCACCACCTTCGATCCACACCGGGAGTTCACCGGCGACGAGCGCCTGACAATCGTCGGAACCGACGAGTCGGTCCAGCGCTTCCTCAAGCGCTTCGACGTCTCGCCGACGGAAGCGACCGCGGGGTGATCGAGCTACCGGCAGGCCGTCGGGCAGAACTGTGAACTACTATGTGTCTAGAGTGAGAGCCGAGTAACATGACGACGCCACAGGATTCCGGAGGAGGGGAATTACTCGCCCGCGTTCTCGTTCCAGTCGCCGACGAGGACGACGCACGGGAGACGTGTGACACCCTCTCGAAGTATTCGCCGGGGGCAGTGACAGCCCTCAACGTCGTCGAGAAGGGGGGAGGAGTCCCCGACAAGACACCGGTCGAACAGAGCGAGGAAATCGCCGAGGCGGCCTTCGAGGCGGTCCGGGAGACGTTTCCCGACGCCGGGACCGAGATCGCCTACTCGGGGGACGTCGTCGAGGCAGTCTTCGAGACGGCTGCGGAGATCGACGCCAGCGCCATCGCGTTCCGACCCCGGGGCGGTAGCCGCCTGGTCCAGTTTTTCTCCGGCGACCGGGCGCTCAGGCTCGTGACCGAGGCGGATCGACCGGTAATCGCACTCCCACCAGAACCAGACGATGAGTAGCGACGACGAGGAACTCGCGAAGGACCTGGGTCCGCTCGCAGCGCTGACGATCGGCGTCGGCACGATGATTGGCGCGGGCATCTTCGTCCTTCCCGGGAACGCGATCGAACAGGCCGGGTGGTTCGCGGTTGTCTCCTTCCTGCTCGGCGGGGGTATCGCGCTGTTGACCGCGCTGTCGGCCAGTGAGCTTGGGACGGCTATGCCCCTCTCGGGCGGCGCGTACCTCTACGTCAACCGGGCACTCGGCCCCCTCTTCGGGTCGGTCGCCGGGTGGGCCAACTGGCTCGGGCTGGCCTTCGCCAGCGCCTTCTACATGGTCGGCTTTGGCGAGTACATCAGCGCGATTTTCGGCCTCGGCGCGACGCTCTCGCTCGGGCCGGTCGCGCTCCCCGCGGTCAAGACGGTCGCCTTCCTCGCCGGGGCGTTCTTCGTCGCGGTGAACTACATCGGCGCAAAGGAGACCGGACGCCTCCAGAACATCATCGTGATCATTCTGGTCGCGATTCTCGCCGTGTTCACCGCCGTCGGCGCACTCCGGGCCGACCCCGCCAACCTGCCCGCCAGCACCGGCTTCGGCCCGATGCTGACGACGACGGGGCTGATCTTCGTCTCCTATCTGGGTTTCGTCCAGATCACGAGCGTCGCCGAAGAGATCAAGGAGCCGGGCAAGAACCTCCCGCGGGCGGTCATCGGGAGCGTTCTCCTGGTCTCGGTCATCTACGCGCTGGTGTTGATCGTCATGGCCGCCGCCGTCGAGCAGGGCTTTATCGCCGAACAGCAACTCGCGGGCAACATCGCGGTCGTCGAGGTCGGGCGGCTCATCCTCGGGCCGGCAGGCGCAGTCGCGCTGTTGCTGGGCGGCCTGCTGGCGACCGCATCGAGCGCGAACGCCTCGATCCTGGCGTCCTCCCGGATCAACTTCGCGATGGGCAGGGACAGGATCCTCTCCCCCGAAATAAACCAGGTCCACCCGCGCTTTGGCACGCCGTATCGGGCCATCGCCATCACCGGCGGGCTCATCCTGCTTTTCATCGTCGCCGGCAACGTCGAACTGCTCGCCTCCCTGGGCAGCGTGTTGCACCTGGTCATCTACGGTCTCCTCAACATCGCCCTGATCGTCTTTCGCGAGGCCGACGTCGCCGACTACGACCCCGACTTCACGGTGCCGCTGTACCCGTTCACGCCGATCGCGGGTGCGCTCGTCTCCTTCGCGTTGATCGTGTTCATCAACCCGCTGGTCATCGCGATCGGTGCGGGCCTCGTCGTCGGCGCCGTCCTGTGGTACCTCGGCTACGCCCGCACGCGGACCGAGGCGATGGGCGAACTCTCGGAGTTCATCCTCTCGCGGTCGGAGACGATGCCGGGGTCGGCCGTGTCTGCGGCCCAGTCGATCAAGCCCGACGGCGGCGAGTACCGCGTGATGGTTCCCCTCGCCAACCCGGAACACGAGGAGAACCTCATCACGCTCGCCAGCAACGTCGCCAAACACCACGACGGGGTCGTCGACGCAGTCCACATCGTGACGGTCCCCGACCAGACCTCCCTGGAGTACGCCGCCGACCACCTCGAAGAACACGAGGAGGACTACCACGCCGTGCTCGACCAGGCAAAACGAGACGCCGAGACCTTCGGCGTCCCCGTCGACACCCACACCATCGTCTCTCACCGCGGCTTCGAGGAGATATTCGACGCCGCCCGCACCCACGATGCCGATCTGGTCGTCATGGGCTGGAGTCCAGACGCACACGGTTCGCCAGGGCGCATCGAGAGCGCCGTCGACGAGGTCGTCAGCGACATCCCCTGTGACTTCCTCGTGTTCAAAGACCAGGGCTTCGACCCGTCACGGATCCTGTTGCCCACCGCCGGGGGCCCGGACTCCGATCTGAGCGCGGCCGCCGCCCGGATCCTCGAGCGCGAGTACGACAGCGAGGTCACGCTGCTCCACGTCGCAGACGAGGGCGAGGAGGCGGCCGGCAGGGATTTCCTCGACCGCTGGGCAGACGACCACGACCTCGAGGACGCCACCCTCCGCGTCGAGACCGGCGACGTCGAGGACGCGATCGAACGCGCCGCCGAGGACGCCACGATGCTGGTCATCGGCGCGACCGAGCAGGGCCTGCTCTCGCGGCTCGTCACCGGGTCGCTCGTCCTCGACGTGGTCGACGAGGTGGAGTGTTCGGTCCTGCTCGCGGAGAAACACCGCAAGCGCTCGCTCCGCGAGCGACTGTTCGGGTGACGGATTTCCCGCCGTCGTGACTACGCGGCCTGGAAATATATATCGGACCACAGATCGACCCGGATAGTTACAAGGGCCGCCCGCGGATGTACACGTATGTCAGAGCAAAACCACCTCGTCGTCGCCGGTGGTGGCCGCGTCGGTCGTCGCGTCGCAGAGGACTTCGCGAACCGCGGGTACGACGTGACGGTCATCGAGCGGGACCAGACAGTCGTCGACGCCGAAACCACCGAGAGCCGGATCAGCTACGTGTCGGGGGACGCGACCCGGCCCTCGCTGCTCGCGGACGCTATTACCGACGAAACCGGAGTGCTGGCGGCGCTGACGGACGACCAGCCGACCAACCTCGCGGTCTGTATGGCGGCAAAGCAACTGTACCCCGAGATCGAGACCGTCGCCCGGATAGAGGTCGAGGACGGCGACGAGTACACCGAGTTCGTCGACAGGGTCTACTTCCCCGAACGGGCGAGCATCAAGGCCGCGGTCAACGCCATCGCCGGCAGCGACGTCCGGACGCTCGAAGGCGTAACCGGCGACCTCGAACTGCTCGACATCAGGCTGGACTACGACGCGCCGGCCGCGGGCGCAGTCGTCGAGGACACCCTCCCGGAGGGGTCACTCGTCATCTCCCAGACCAGCGGCGACGTCGCAGTCCAGCACTCGACGAAGCTCGTCGCCGGCCGCCGGTACCTCGTCGCCGCCGACTACGACGTCGTCGACGAGGTCGTCACCCAGTTCCAGGGCGAGGGGAGCTAGAACTTCTCTAAGAGCGACGCGTAAAACTCCCGCCCGGTCGTCTCGTCGGCCGCTTCGTCGGCCCCTTTTCCGGCCAGCTTCTCGACGATGAGCTCCGGCGTCGACCGTGCCAGACGACCTTTCACCGGCGAGCGGTCGACCTGCAACTCGCCGTCGACGAGCCCCTCGGCCTCGATGCCGTCGACGGAGATGGTCGCCTCCGCGGCCTCGCGTATCTCCCCGGCGAGATGCGAGACGAACACCGCGGTCGCCCCGGACTCGGCGAGGGCCTCGAGGATGCCGGCCATGATGTTCGCGCTCGCGCCGGGCTCTGTGATGCTCTCGAGTTCGTCGACCAGCACCAGGGCGGGGCGGTCGTCGAGGCCGGCCACGAGGTCGCCAAACTCCCGCAAGGTCGATTCGAAGGCGCCGGCGTCGAGGGTCCCCTGGGTCTTGGCGTGGTAGTGCAGTTCCTCGACTCGTTCGAGGCGGGCGCTGTCGGCCGGCACGGGCAGGCCCATGTGTGCGAGCGTGACGACGAGCGCGACCAGATCGAGCGTCGACGTCTTCCCGCCGCTGTTGACGCCCGTGAGCAGTGCCGCACCCTCGACGCGGTAGTCGATCGGCTCGACCGCCGCGAAGGGGACGTCGAGCAGCGGCGACCGGCCGCCCTCGATTTCGAAGCCTTCCCCCCCGAACTCGGGCATGGTACAGTCGAAGTCCCCGGCGAAGTGTGCGACGGCCAGTTCGACGTCGAGTTCGAGAGCGGCGTCGACGAGCGCGACAGTGCCCTCGCGCAGGCCGGCCAGGTCGCCGGCGAGCGATCGCTTGCGCCGCGTAGCCCTGCGGTCCCGGGCCGTCGTGAGTTCCTCGCGCAGGCGGCTGGCGACCTCCTCGCTGTGTTCGACCGGATAGGTCGGCTCCTCGCCAAAGGCCCGCCGTGCGAGATCCGCCGTCTCGCGCAGGTCGAGCGCGTCGACGAGGTGGTCCCGGGCGGCCGCGACGGCGTCGGCGTACTCGTCTGCGAGTTCGCGTGCGAGCAGCGAGTCGACGCCCGCCCCCCGTTCGACCAGCGAGAGCAGGTCCGCGCCCTCGATGGTGACGTCTCGGCGCTCGATGGCCTCCCGGAGGTGGTCGTTGGCGACGCTCTCGGCGGTCGAGACGGCCGCGTCGAGGTCGTCGACGGCAGCCGACAGCCGGTCGAGTTCCTCGTCGCCGCGGACCGACCCGTCCGGCGCGAGCGCGTCGAGACTCTCCTCGAGGGCGTCGAGGTCACAGGGTGGGTTGGTGTCCGCGACGCGGTGGACCTCGGCGGCCGCCCGGATCCGGTCGCGGTTCGTGGCGAAAAACGAGAGGACGCGCTCGGGGACGACTGAGACGGGGTCGTCCAGGGTGTCCGGTTCGACGCGGATGTCGCCCGCCACGTCGACGCGGGCGAAGGACTCGTCGAGGGCGACGACAGTCGCGTACCCGCGGGCGAGTTCGGCGAGCTGTTTGGCGTCGTCGACGACCTCGACGCTGACCTCCGGGATCGCCTCGCGCGCCTCGGCGTACGTCTCGGCATCGCGGGTGGCGAGACACCGGTCGCGCACGCGCACTCCGGAGGGCTCTTCGAGGGGTTCGACGCCAGCGAGCGCCTCTGCGACGGCCTCGTCGGGGTCGCGGGTCATCGCCCGCTCGGCAAAGGCCCGGGCCTCGGCGATGCGGGACTCGACGCCGCTGGGATACAGCGTCTCCAGGCGCTTTTCGGCGTACTCCGTGACCGCGCGCTCTTGGAGGAGCGAGAGGGCGTCGCGGTGTATCTCGCGTGCCCGCGGGGTCGCCGCGAACCCGCCCGGGTCGTCGTGACGGCGCCTGATCGCCGCCCGGGCGATGCGGGCGGCCCGACCCTCGCTGACGCCGGGAGCGCGGGCAAGCGTCGCGACGTCCCCCTCCTCAAGTGTCCGTGCGGGGTCGTCGAGTTCGGACAGCGCCGCGGCCGTCTTCTCGCCCACCCCGGGGATCGCTTCCAGCTCCAGGTCGGAATCCATCTACCGCCACGTTCGCGCCCGGAACAAAAAACCCAGCGAGGGGACAGCCGGCAGTATAAGAGGAACGGCCTCCGAGTCAGGTGTATGCGAATTGGCATCATCTCGGACCTGCACGGCAACGCGGTCGCACTCGAGGCGGTCCTGTCGGATATGCCCGACGTGGACGCGCTCGTGTGTGCCGGCGACGTCGTCGGGTACAACCCCTGGCACGACGAGTGTGTCGAGGCCGTCCGCGACCGCGACGTCCCGACGGTGATGGGCAACCACGACCGGGCGGTCGCCGGCGGAACAAACTTCTCGTTCAACAGTATGGCTGGGGCCGGCGTGCGCCACGCCCGCGAGACGCTCGACGACGACCAGATCGAGTGGCTCACCGGCCTCCCTGACGAGCGACTGGCCTGTGACGGCCGCGTCAAGCTCGTCCACGGCCACCCGGACAATCCCGACCGCTACACCTACCCGGAGGAGTTCGCTCCGGGCCTGCTGGACGAGGAGGATGTCCTCGTCACGGGCCACACCCACGTCCAGGGTCACGAGGTCTTCGACGAGGGCGTCGTGATGAACCCCGGGAGCGTCGGCCAGCCCCGTGACGGCGACCCCCGGGCGGCCTACGCGGTGCTCGATCTGGACTCGCTCTCAGTTTCTGAACACCGTGTCGAGTACGACGTCGAACGCGTCGTCAGGGCGGTCCGGAAGGCGGATCTCCCCGCCCGCATCGGCACGCGTCTTCGAGATGGGCGGTAGTCGCAAAATCGACTGTCTCAGGAATTGCCAACCAGTCGCTCCCAGAGCGAGCGCTCGGATGATCGTTCGGTCAGCAGCACCGGCGTCTCGAGTCGCTCATTCCTCGGATTCAACCCGGGGGAGTGCAATCAGTAGGACCTCGCCGACTACATCTACACTCTACCTCTTGCACCCGGTGAATTAGCGATTCTACTCAGAACTCAGGGCGCACATTGGTCACAGAGATGGGGCGCTGCGTGTTGATCAGCAGGTCGAGAATCAGTGTGTCGGCAAAAAGGTTTTGACTCTATAGCCTATGAACTGGTTGTGAGTACTCATCATTTTGGATCGGTTGACCCGAAGGGTCTTTCCCGGACGTTCCAGCGGGCCGGACTATCCGGTGCCGGTGGAGGTGGATTCCCCACATACGCGAAGTGGCAGCGGACCGACGAGGTACACTCCCTCCTGCTGAATCATCAAGAAAGCGAACCGAACTGTTACATCGATAAGTGGCTCGCCGATGAGTACGCCGGCCAGTTCGCTGCGCTATTCGATGCGCTACTGGACTCATCACTGGAGCGGGTCGTCGTCGGCGCGAAAGCCACCGATAGGGACCCGTGGCTCCACTCGCTGGAAGCGGCCACCGGGGGAACGGTGTATCATCCAGAAGACCTGCCGATGGATATTGAGGAAACGTCTGGCGTCGTGTTCGCCTACACCGAAGACAGATATGAGTGCGGGATGGAGAACGTGCTTTTGCAGAGGGTAGCGAACACAATCCTCGGGAAGGACCTGCCGATAGATTACGGATGGATCGTCCAGAATACCGAGACTGCCTACAACATATCTCAGATACTCGCACACGACGAACCGGTCCTGCGGAAGTTCGTTCATCTGGACGGGTACCGGAGCGATGGAAGCCGGCTCTCCCACCAGCTGTTCGACGTTCCGGTCGGTACTTCCGTGGCGGCCCTTCTCAAAACGGCCGGCATCAACCCGGACAACCTCGGCAGCGACCGCGTCATTGCTAATGGCGGGCCGGGCTGGTGTTTCAAAATCCAGCGGCCGGCCGACCGCTACGGCATCCGAAAGCATACCAACTGCGTGTTGCTTCTCGGCGAAACGACAGTCGCAGAAAACACCTATGGCAACGGCCGCATCGATGCTCGGGAGCCGTTGAATTGGTCGCTTGACGAGCCCGCAACGCAGCCGGAACCGGTCAACCCAGACCGCGTCCACGTTCCGATTGTCACGAACGAAACCTACGGCGAACTAGTCGCTGAGTCCGACCACACTGTTGAGTTCGGTGACCTAGTCGACAAAGGTCAGGTCGTTGCCGACCCTGGCGAAGAGGGCCGGGGGTTCAGCGTCGCCCACCATGCGCCAATCGCTGGACAAGTCTCTGACGTTACGCCACGGGAAGTCGAAATCCGTCGGGAGTCCCGCGTGTAGGGCCGGCACACTGTTCGAAGTGGAATTCCGTGTCTCCGCTTACTTTTGAGCGGACTTTCTGAGTGTTGCACTGGTGAGATCGCCGTATCCAATCCTTGTCAGGTGGGCTCGTGCAAGATTGATCGCGCGTATCTTGCAACGAATTCCATCCGATTACGAGTGATTCATGGCACCCACAGTTGCGTAACGGTAACGAACGCGTCTGTGGACTCTGCCGTCTACGCCAGTGCGATCCAAGCGCCGACGGCGATACACGTCAGTGCGAGGCCAGCAAGCGCGACTGTCGTCCGGTCGTGGTTTGCGTTGAGATCGTCACCAGAGTCGAATTCACGGAAGTCTGTCAGAGCGCCAAGACCGACAGCGACCGCGGAGAGCCCGCCAGTGAGCGCCAGCGCCGTCCAGATTTCGAGTCCGTGCTGTGCGACTTCTCGTGCAGCTGTCCCGGCGAGGAAGACGCCGGTTGTTATTTTGGTGTGCGCCTGCAAAAGAGAGTGGGTTCAGCGGAGAAACAGGGCAAGCGCTTCCTTCGGTCGGCGTCCTTTGTAGTGTTCTGTGTAGCCACATCTCGTACAGGAAACGGCCTTGAACCGACGGCTTTCCACGTCAAGAGCCCGCATCATATCGTTGCTCGTGACGGCGATGTCATCAACTTCGGCGTCCATGTGTCGACACTTTGCACATCCAGTCGCTTCATCGACGAATTCCGAGATATCGACATCCTCGCCATCATTCCGTACAATCAGTTTTTCATCGGCTGATTGCGCGTCCCTGAGCGATGCGTTACATTTCCTGCAAAACGACCAGGCAGCGGAGGCTTTCGACCCACACTCCGGACAGTAGACATAGGAACTGCCATCTGCGGGAGCCATGTATCCAACTCACATGCGCAGTATCAAATGTGTTGGTACTCGTTCTCCGCTTGAGAAAGTGAGAGCGTTGCACGTGGTAAATTGTCGTCTTTGAAGGTTGTCAGAACGTGCTGCGGTGAAGCGCGCGTATCTGGCAGACAGATCCGCTCAATTGCTGCAATCGGGGGATCAGTCCAGACTGCTCACAGTCCGTATCCAAGTAGACCGATGATAAGGAGGGTAATACCGCCCACTATCGTGAAGAACGCTGCCATAGCGGCGTATGCGCGTTGTTCCTGTTTCGCACTTTCAGGGTCTGACTCCCATTGATTTGCACTTGGGTATGTGCGGATAGAAAGAGGCCGAGTGAGCATGTATCCTCCAGCGAGTATACATAGGACCCCTGTCACCTCGGTGAGTACCATACTCTGAAGGATTGGTCGGCTTCTTCATAACAGTTCATAAGGCTCAAAAAACCACTTCAGACAGGAACACGCTGCCCTCTGAATTGTATCTACCACTCTGCTGAACTAACGCTCTCAATTCAGCAGTCGGTTTCTCCCGGAATCCAGATAGGTTTCGATGTAGCTGCTGAATAGAACGCGCGTATCGATCAAAGGGAGTCGATTCACACGAGCATGTGCAGCGTCTTCTCGTTCCGGTCGTTCCCAGTCTGAACGAAGAGAGCCTCCGTTCGAGAGCGTGGCCTGATCATCGGCGAGCGTTCGCGTTTCCTGAGGCTGGATCTGTCGGAACTCGGTAGCCTGCTGTTCGATGCGCTCTCGCACCTGCTTGATCTTGTTGTCGAGTTCGTCGATAGTGTGGGCGCTGACCTTCGCTTTGAACGTGTCGCGGTCGTCAGTGCCGTTGCCGCGCTGGATCTTCACTTCGAACTGGAAGGGATCTTCGTCGGCCGACATCAGGCATCACCTCTTGGGTCGGAGCGGAGATCGAGATCGTCGGGATCAGCCTGCTCGAGACGACGAGCGAGATCGGATTGATCGTCTCGAGAACCGTAGAAGGGCTCGCCGTGATCTTCATCGATGTGGATCTTATTGGCGAACTGACCGGGGCAGATCACGAGGTGGTCGAGCGGAGCGTCGATCTCGTCAGTCCCGTCAGCATCTGGGAAGCAGTAGTCGCAGGGATCGCGGCGAATGAGATCCCGCTCCTGGGCTGGTTCCCAGTGCTCGCCGCCGTTGGTGGCGTCGCAGGCGGGGTTTGGATC
>JAZKRS010000073.1:0-13754 GCA_036626435.1 Haloarculaceae archaeon
GCCTCAACAAAGCGAGCGCACGATTAGCGCGAGCGACTAGGCAGGGGTAGTTGACGTACTTGCAGCGGTAATTCTCGTGGCTGGCTGGAGCCCCGGATCGCTCCGTGGGTGGGGAGTGCAGTCGCCGCTGGCAGAGACCGCGAGCTGGTGGTCATGAGGTACTCTGTTCGGACGTACTTACCAACGCTCTCGATTCATACTGACGGCTGTCGGCTCTCCCGGAGGCCTCACACCCGGTCGGTCGCAGCGGCAAGGCTGGCGGCGACCCCCGCGAGGACGAGGACGGCACTGACGCCCAGATCGGCGGTCGACCCGTCGAGAAGCGACTGCAGGCCGGCAGTTTGCGACGCGATGCCATTCGCGAGGCCGGCAGCAACGAGTACGAGCCCGGCGAGCCCGAGGAGAAGACCCCCGATCGGACCGAGCTGTTTCGACTCCGTGTAGGTCGCCATCGCATCGGCGACGGCCTCCTCGACGTTGTCGCCGACAAACTCGCGGATGGTCTGTTCTTTGCGGTCGAGGTCGTCGGCCCGCTCGGACAGCTCCTGCTCGCGGTCGCGGATCCTGTCCTCGCGGTCGTCGAGGTCGGCCTTCCGTTGCTCGAGGCCCTCCTCGCGCCGGTCAAGTTTCTCCCGGGCCTCGGCGAGGTCCTCGCGGCGTTCGCGCAACTCCTCCTCGCGCCGGTCAAGGTCCGCCTTTCGCTCGTCGAGCTGATCCGCACGGCTGTCCAACCCCATCTCCCGCTGATCCAGCTTCCGCTCGCGGTCGTCGAGAGCACTCTCGCCTTCCTCGTCTGTGTGCCGGGCGTCATCCGTCCGATTCCCCTCGTCGGTGTCGCTGTCCTCACTCATGAGTTATCTGTCAGGTGACAGTCTCTCCTATCACCTAAGTATTGTGGGCGTTACCACCAATCAGGACGTTTCCGGCTCGTCGATGACGTCATCGAATCCATCCGCTGTTGCCGCAGTTTCGATATACTCCGCGATACTTCGCTCTGATCTGGTGTCATCAATCCTCACCTGGATGTCCGATCGCTGGTGTTCGGTAATCGTCGTCTGTCCGGTAATGCTCTCGAATAACGTCGCGAAATGCGCGGTGCGATCCGAACGATCTGACATATCTCTCATTCCCGGGTTGCCGAGGTAAGTGAGTCGACTCTCTCGGGGTTCTCGCGGTGTGCCACCTGTAGTTCTATCTCCCCGTGAGCACTAATCGACACGACGACATTCCTAACTGATCGTGCATATTCACGGGGGTGCTTACCGGAGCGCCGAATCCGAGTTCGTTCTTCGAGCAGTCCGGTACTGGTGAGCAAATCGAGTTTGCGGTACGTCGTCGAGAGTGGAAGCTCACACGCCTCTGAGACTTCGGTTGCGGACAGGGCGGTATCGGTGGTCGCGTCGAGAATAGCCCGGCAATCGGCGTCATCAAGCACGTCAAGCAGCTCCTGAATCGATTGCTCGTTAGCGATGGTGCGGACTTGCTCTGTGGACGAGTCGACGTCACGGGAGGGTGTAGCGGCCATCGGTGCCCGGCTCATACATTGTACGACATCGGCCATAGGGAGTAATTCACACCCATAGTATCCGGGCAGGTTTATAGTATTCAGAGAAGATCACTCAGGATCTTCGATTCCGCTGCTGTGAGATGCTCCCTGAAGGTGGCTGGATTGATGTCGAGTGCCGACGCAATTTCCGTCGCGTTGGACCGCCGCGGGCGATCGAAGTAGCCCTTCTCGTAGGCGGTTTCCAGTATTTCGAGTTGACGGCGTGTGAGTTTGCTTCGGTCTACGAAAACACGATCCTGGGATTGCTCTCCGGCCGGAGATTGGACAAACTGTTTGATATCTACATCAGGAAACTGGTCGCGGAATTTGGCGACAATCCCCTGTAGTTGGTCGTAATCGGTCGCATGGAAAACGAGTGTCAACGTGCCATCCTCTGCGGTGTAACGAGCCACGGGACACCCGAACTCGGCGAGACACTCACACGGACAGTTTGTATCTTCGCTGAGCGTGAGTCGATACCGATCTGTTGATCCGTGGGAAAAAATCGGCGTGACATCGGCATCGAGGTCGCAGTTTGTATCGATCGAAAACTCGACTGTGGTTTCCGGACAATCGGACGGACAGATATTCGCACTCACCGAGTCAATCGTCGTCTCTGCCGCCTCTGAGAGTTCGGCGATCGGGCAGATATCTGGAGTGGTGAACGCCACCGTGACTCGGATCCCTGCCGGCATGAGAGCATTCCAGGCTACGGTATACGGTCACTTCAGTATTGTCTCATGCTGATGGCTATACGCCCGTGAGCAATGTCGACCCCCCGCGGGGTCGACTATCTTCACGGACGGAATAGCCATCAGTATCAGGTGGAACCCTCTTCTCGCTCCATTTCGGCTCTGCGACCACTCAATTCATCCGGATCCAGTTGATACAGTCGAACGTTAATCTCGGGTAGTGAATCCCCCCACATCTCGAAGAGTGGGCGCTTTGCCTCGCCGTATTGCTCGAGATGTTCGACGGTCAGTTCGTCTCGACTAATCTCCTCGAGAATTCCGATCACAACGACACTCGAATACACAGGATCGTCCTCTTCATACACAACGAGACGGGCATCTGATGCTGACGCCAGGAACTTCCGTTTCTCGCTGTCGGGGTTTGAAACTAAGCGCAAATAGAACAGATGTTTCTCGGCGTCATATCCATACGAGATCGGGACGGCGTACGGCTCTCCCTCACGTGCCAGAGATAACACCCCCGTTTCGTGGCGGCCGAGAAAAGAATCGATCTCACCGTCTGAGAGTAACGTTTCTTCATCTAGGAGCATTGGTTTCCGTGTAGTAACTGATAGGCCAGACTTTAATATCTGGCCCAGGATTCACGGCGTCTTTGATTCGACGAGGCGTCTCTCCCGGCGAGTGACGCGAATACTCGGTTGGGACAGCACTGACCGCCGAGCACAAATTGTTAACAGTCTGGCCCAAATACTGGAACCATGCGCGCTCACGGACGACCCTGCCGGCGCGGCGTGTAGACCCCCATGGCCATCGAATCGTTCCTCCCGGAGTCGATCCGCTCGCGATACTCGCTGAAGCTTCTCGGTGTGGCGCTGCTCATCGTCCTCGTCATCACCGCGATCAGCGCCGTGACAGTGATTGATGTCGCCGACACTGTCAGGGACGAACAGCTCAACTCCATGGAGGCGAACGCGGAACTGGAAGCCAACGCGCTGGCACAGTGGATCGAGGGCAAGCAGCAAACAGTTCGCGTGCTCTCGAGTCACAGGGGGCTTGATCCCGACAATCCGGCCCAGACGGGGGCCGTCCTGGAGGCAGAGCGAGAGGACCTCTCCGCGGAAGCCGCGACCCTTTCGCTGGTCGAACGGTCGCCGGAGACCTACTCCGAGGGGAGAAACGAGACGATCGTCGCCAGCACCGAGCCGACGTACGTCGACCGCCCGCTGTCGGTGACGGACGTCGACTGGAAGCCGACGGTCGGCTACAACTTCGAGAGCGAAACCGACGTGATCCTCTCGTGGGTGTACACCGACGACGGCGATCCGTTCGTCGCGGTTGCCTCGCCGACGCCCGACGGGGACCACGTGCTCTTTGCCGAATACCGGACGAGCGTTCGTGCCGAGGAGTTCACGAGTGTCATCGAGGGCACCAAAACGCAGGTGCTGGGCGGATTCACGGCCTTTGTCCTGTTCGACGAGAACGAATCGAAGGTCATCACGCGATACAAGGGCGACCGCGAGAACACGACGATCGGCAGCCGGATCCTCGAGGCCGATCCCACGATCGAGCTGAACGGCTCGGTACTCACCGACACCAGCGTCAAAGGCTACCACAGCGTGCCGGGCGAGAAAATCGACTGGGTCGTCGTCAAGGAGGCACCGCGATCGAATGCGCTCGCGCTGACCGACTACGTCCAGTCCGGCTTTGCAGTCCTGGTCGGCGTCACGCTGCTGGGATTCCTCCTGATCGGCGTCGTGATCCAGCGCGGGCCGATCCGGTCGATCCAGCGGCTGGCGACGCAGGCAAGCGCAATTTCCGAGGGCGAACTCGACGTCGAGATCGAAGACGAGGGCCGTGTCGACGAGATCGGAGACGTCCGCGCGGCGTTCCGGGACACGAAGTCGTACATCGAGACGATCGCCAGCCAGGCCGAGGCCCTCTCCCGGCGGGCTTTCGACGACGAGGCCTTCGAGCGGGAGATCCCCGGCCGGATCGGCGAGTCGATCGAAACGATGCAGGCGGATCTCCAGCAGTTCATCGCCGACCTCGAAGCCGAACGCGAGCGGTACTCGACGCTCGTCGAGCAGAGTAGCGACGGCGTCGCAGTCGTCCAGGACGGCGAGTACGCCTTCGTCAACGACCGCTTCGCCGAGATCAGCGGCTACGACCGCGAGACGCTGACAGGGATGGGATACGACGAACTCGTCGGCGGCGACCACTACGAACAGATCTACAGGCGGACAGAGCAGCTGTTTGCCGGCGACATCTCCTCTATTCAGCTCGAACTCGACATCGAGACGCGAGCCGGCCCCAGGCGACGCGTCGAGGCTGTCGGGTCGAAGATCGACCACGACGGCGAGCCGGCCGTTCTCGTCAACACCCGCGACATCACCGAACGGCGGCGACGAGAACGGGCGGTCGAATCGCTGCAGGCGGCGACCGAGCGGATGCAGACCGACGAGACGCCGCCGGCGGTGGCGAGGACGGCTGTCGAGGCCGCAAGCGACGTCCTCGGGTTGCCGATCGCTGGCTGCTGGTTCCACGACGCCAACGGCCAACGACTCGAACCGGTGGCCGCGACCGACGACGCCCGCGAGGCCGGGATCATGGCCACGCTGTCGCCGTCGTCGACGGAGTACGGGGCCTTCGAATCGGGGACAGTGACCAGCCACACGTCGGAGGCCGGCGACGCCACCGACGCGCTCGAAACTGGCGTCCTGCTGCCGCTTGGCGATCACGGGCTACTCGTCGCCGGCGACGTCGAACCCGCCCCCACCGACGGGGTCGTCCTCGACATCGCGGAGGTGCTCGCCGAACACACGGAAACCGCCCTCGACCGGGCCGAGCGGGCCCAGTCGGTCCGGGAGAGCGAGCGCCGGTTCCGCCTGATCGCCGACCGGATCGACGAGGTCATCGTGCTGACCACCGGCGACCGCTCCAAGGTGCTGTACGTCAACCCGGCCTACGACGACGTGTGGGGGCGGCCACGCGAGGAGCTGTACCGCGACCCGGCAGCCCACCGCGAGGCGATCGACGACGCCGACCGCGGGCGCGTCGATTCCGAGATCGACGGGATGTACGCCGAGATCGACGAGGGGACCCCGGACGACAGCTACACCTTCGAGTACCGGATCACCCGCCCGGACGGCGACGTGCGGTGGGTGAGCGACGTGGTCTATCCGGTCGAACTCGACGACGGCGGCCGGCGGTGTATCCGGATTGTGGAGGACGTCACCGACCGCAAGCGCCGCGAACAGCGCCTCGAGGTCTTCAACCGCATCCTCCGACACAACCTCCGCAACCGGCTGGACGTCATCAAGAGCAACGCCGAACAGCTGGCCGACAGAATCGGCGGCGACCACGCCACAGCAGTGCTGTCGGCGGCCGATCGGCTGGCGACGATCGGCAACCGTGCCCGGCGGATCGACCGGCTCATGTCCAGCGACCGCCGGCCGACGACAGTCGATCTCACCGAGGTGATCGAGGAGACGCTCGCGGACGTCGACTCCGACGGCGCCGACGTCTGCGTCCGGACCGATCTCCCGCAGTCGGCCACCCTCCGGACCGACGCCGAGACGCTGCGGGCTGCACTGGAGAGCCCCCTCGACAACGCCGTCAGCTACGCCGAATCGACGGTCGAGGTGGCGGTTGAACCCGCCCCGGAGAGGTACACGGTCGTCATCAGCGACGACGGACCGGGTATCCCCGACGCGGAACTCGATTCGCTGGAGGCCGGTACCGAAACCGACCTCCGTCACAGCCGAGGGCTGGGGCTGTGGCAACTCACGTGGGCCGTCGAGAAGCTCAACGGCGACCTTTCCTTCGATACGGACTCGGGCACGACGGTCCGTATCACAGTGCCCGATCTCGGCGACGACGATGCGCACTGATACTGTCGGCTGGAAGTCCCCGACTATTTTTACACTCGCCCGGTATACCCCACAAGATAGTGTAATGGACGAGAACCCTCCCCTGCCCAACGCTCTCATCGTCGACGACGAGGAAGAGGTCGCAGACGCGTACGCGTTGCGGCTGCGCGGGCTCTGCAGTGTCGAGACAGTCTACAGCGGGGAAGCCGCCCTGTCGACAGTCGCGTCCGAGGAAGTCGATATCGTCCTCCTCGACAGACACATGCCGGGTATGTCCGGTGACGAGGTCCTCGAAGAGCTCGGCGACCGGGAGTTCGCCGGCCGGGTCATCATGGTGACTGCTATCGATCCGGGATTCGACGTGCTGGACATGCCCTTCGACGACTACCTCTGCAAGCCCGTCGAACGCGAAGATGTCAGGGCCGCCGTCGACCAGCAGTGCCGGATTCTGGGCTACGAGACGCTCGGGAAGTACTTCAGCCTCGCATCCAAGTGTAGCGTCATCGAGGCCGAACTGCCGGCCGGCCAGCGCGAGGACCACGAGGAGTATCAGGAGGCGAAAGCGCGCACGCGAGAACTCGAAGGGCGTGTACGCCGACTGCTGGACGATCCGGACCCCCTGCTAGAGGCGTTCGAAACCGTCAGCCGCGAAGGGCAGTGACCGACCCCTCGTGATGCGAACGGCCGTAGGCCAGTCAGTATGAGACTCAATCGTTCGCGACGAGACGGGTCCCCGACCAGCTGGAGGGCTGCTCGTCGGTCCGGACAGAGACGCTCAGGCCACCCTGCCCGAACTCGAAGTCGATACCCGTCACCACGGCGTGGAACTCCTTGCAGTGGTGGCCGTCCGGGTCGAGCTTCTGGGTCGATACCACGAGATCTGCCTCCTCGAGCCGTTCGAGGCGCCTGTAGACCGTCGCCTTGGACACATCGGCCGCGTCTGCGATCTCCGGCCCGGTCCGGGGCCGATCCGTAACTGCACGGAGCACGCAACGGGTGTACTCGTCGCCGAGCAGTTCGAGCAACTCCTCGCCCGAGACATCCGGCGTCTGGTCCCGGCTGACGTGGGGGTTGGCGGGCGAATCTGGCGGACCACTCATAGGGGGATGCTTCGTTGCCATACTCTGTACAATCGGCCCCGTCCTCCTGGATATCTATGCTAGCTATCTGGACGGGGTGCTCAGCTATGTCTAGTAATAAAGATCGCGCTGCTCGGGGAGCGACGAGGTGAAAGCGTTTTTTCAGGAGCGACCGAGATGGGGACGTATGGCGGGCACTCTCGGGACTGGGCTGTTTGGACTCACGATACTGTCCGGGATCGTGTTGTGCTGGCTCGGCGGCCACGCCTATCGGCGGTGGACAGAGCCGGGGGTGACGCCGTTCGCGGCAATGGCCGTGACACTCGGGCTCAGCGGTATCGCCGGCGGGGTGGTGGGTATCGTACGGGGAGGGGCGATTCCCGAAGACAGCATGCCACTCTGGACGGACGTCGCCCTCGTCGGCTGGGCACTCGCGATGATTCCGTGGCTCCTCTTCGCCCTCCAGTACACTGGTCGACACAGCAGGTTCCGGCCCCGAACGATAGTGGCAATAGCGGCGCCCGTCTCGGGCATTCCCCTCGTGATCTGGCTGGACACCATCGTCGACGTCGGCAGTGACGTGATCGTTCCGATTTTCGGCACGGTCGCGTTCCTGTACGTGCTCGGGTTGCTCATCGTCGGCAGCTACCTGGTGGTGCGGACGACCCGCGAGTACGGACACCTGTCGCTCTCTCAGGGGGTGAGTCTGGCCGCGGCCGCGATCGGGCCAATCCTCGTCATAAACTCGGTCGGGACACTGAGCAGGGAGACGAGCGACGCGGTCGTCTTCGGAGCGTACGCCGTCGCATTCCTGATGCCGGCTGTCGCACTCGGACTCGCGGTGCTCAGGTACGACATGTTCGAGTCGACGCCCGCGGCGGGCGCACTCGGGGAGCGTGCGATTCCGCGAGAGACCGACGACCTCGTCTTCGTCGTCGACCGGGACGGCAGGGTTATCAGGATCAACGAGACGGCCATGGACAGGCTCGGCGTCACCCGGGCCAAGCCACTCGGGGACCCGCTCGGATTGCTGTTGGGGACGTCGGTCGAGGAGCTACGCGAGACGGAGACGGTCGAACTGGAGACGGTCGCTGGCAAACGCCGGTTCGACCCGCAGGTGTCGTCGTTCACGGACCAGCACGGCCGTCAGCTGGGCTCTCTCCTCAGCCTGCGCGACGTGACCGACCGGGAACTGCGCAAGCAGCGCCTCGAAGTCCTCAACCGCGTCCTCAGACACAACATCAGCAACAGAGTCGACGTCATCAAGAGCAACGCCGAGGCCGTCACGGCCGGCCCGGACAGCGACTACGTCGAGGCGATCCGCAACTCGGCTGACGAGCTGTCGTCGATCAGCTCGAAGGCCCGGGCGACCGACGCGCTGGTCTCGCGACCGGCACGCACGACCGAGGACGACCTCGCGGCCGTCGTCAGGGAGCTGACCGAAGACCACACCGTGGCGCTCGACCTGCCGGCCGCTGCGCCGCTTGTCACCGACTGGGAGGCCCTCCGCGGGGCACTCGACAGTGCGATCGAGAACGCGCTCGAACACGCCGAGGAGTCGGTCGCTGTGACCGTCGAACAAGAGGACGACGGCTACGCGGTCGTCGTGGCGGACGACGGGTCGGGCATCCCCGAGTCCGAACTCGCATCGCTCGACGCCGGGACCGAAACTCCACTCCAGCACGGGACTGGAATCGGGCTGTGGCAGCTCAAGTGGGCCGTCACCAAACTCGGCGGTGACGTCTCCTTCGACACCGCTGACGGAACGACCGTCCGCATCGCTGTGCCCGACCAGTCCAGCTGACGGGTCCCGTGGTCTGTATAGCTAGACTCCACCACTAAGGACACTCGGGACAACGATGAAATATGGCGAAGTTACGCCCCCGTCGATGTGTGAGACGCTCGCGCGGCAGTCGGCCCAGGAGGCGATAGAGCACAATGGACGACGGGAGCTCAGATCAGTGGTTCGTCCCGGTCGAGCGCTTTCCGGGGCCGGTGTGTCGCTACGCGTTCGGGGAGGGAACGCCAGTCATCAGAGCGATCGACTCGGCCTTCGAGGGCCAGTTCGACGCCGTCGAACCGGGAACGCCGGTCGTGGAGGCGCTCGACTCGCTGGGATTCGAGAGAGACGTGGAGGGGTTGTCCCAACTCCTCGGAGACGGCGGTCAGTTCACGGTCACCGCACCCGGTGGCGCCGAAGCGGGGGGCGACCGGCGCTACGCTGTCCAGGTGAGCCCCCCCGCGGAGGAGGATGGTGTTCTCACCTTCACCGAGATCCCGGAGCAGCGAGCCACGGGGGGTGTTCTGGGCGTGGACCACGTCGCGAGCGTCGTCAGTCACGACCTCCGCAACCCGCTGGACGTGGCCAAGGCCCGCCTCCAGGCCGGGCGCGAACTCGACGACGACACACACTTCGAACACGTCGCACAGGCACACGAGCGCATGGAGCGCATCATCCAGGACGTGCTCACGCTCGCAAGAGGCGAAGAGGTCGTCGAACCCGACGAGGCAGTCGACCTCGGGGCTGTCGCCGAGGCGGCGTGGGAAACCGTCGAGACAAACGGGGCGACGCTCACGCTCGCCGATCCACTCCCGACCGCAATCGCCGACCCGGACCGGGTCGGCCGCCTCTTCGAGAACCTCTTTCGCAATGCCGTCGAGCACGGCTCCACGAATCCTCGTCAGGATGCCGAAGAGTACGGCTCGGACGAGCACGGAGACGCCACGGAACACGACGGGGTCGAGGTGACCGTCGGCCGCCTCGACGACGGGTTCTACGTCGCCGACGACGGGCCGGGCATCCCCGGGGCCGATCGCGACCGCGTCTTCAGGCCGGGGTACAGCTCAGACGACCACGGCACGGGGCTGGGCCTGGCGATCGTCGCACGGATCGTGGATCTGCATGGCTGGTCGAGTACCGTCGCGACGGCGGAGGGTGGCGGGACGCGCATCGAGATCCGCGGGATCGATCCGGTCGACGAATAGCGCGCCGGGCAGACCGCTTATTGCCCCCTGCCCCGATGCTCACCCATGGAGGAGCGTCTCGAACGCGCACCGATAGGGATCCTCGAAGCCGACGGGGATGGCACTGTGCGCGCGCTCAACGACGCCGCCAGGGAGCTGCTCGACACCTCACGAGCAGCCGCTGTCGGCGGGTCGATCGCGGCAGTCTTTCCCGATTCCGTCGAGGCGAGCGTACCCAGAGCGTTCGACTCCCCGCCCGAGGACGAGCACTCGATCGAGGAGTACTACCCGACGGTGGATCGGTGGCTGGACGTCTCCCTCGTCCCGACGGGCGAGGCTGTCACGCTGTACCTGCGCGACGTGACCGACAAACACCGCATCGAGCGACGGCTGTCCACCCTCGATGCGGACCTGAACCGGCTGAGCATCATCAACCAACTCATCTCCGACGTGCTGGCGGAACTCGTGGAGGCCTCGACGCGCGAGGAGATCGCGGCGACGATCTGTGAGCGACTCGGCGAGACCGACATCTACGAGTTCGCGTGGGTCGGCGAACGGGACCTCGGCACCGACGATATCGTCGTGCGCGCGGGCGCCGGTACGACCGGCCGGACGCTGGATCGCATCGAGAGCTGTCTCGACCGCGGGGTCGACATCCCCGAACAGCGGGCGATCGAGACCGGCACCCCGGAGATCGTCCAGCCGCTCGGCGAAGACGAGACCGTCCCCGCGCAGGTTCGCCGTGCAGCCTTCGCTGACGGCCTCCAGTCGCTGCTCGCCATTCCGCTGACCTACGCCTCGAACGTCTACGGCGTCGTCGGTATCTACACCGCCGACCAGGACGCCTTCTCCGGACGCGAGCGTGCGAGCTTCGGGACGCTCGGCGAGATGGCCGGGTTCGCCGTGAACGCGACGCGGAACCGCAACCTGCTCCTGTCCGATACCGTCGTCGAACTCACCTTTCAGGTCGGCGGCGCCGACGACCCGCTCGTCTCGCTCGCGGCCGAGCACGGCGCCCGCCTGACCGTCGACGGGCTGGTGTCCGGTGAGCAGTTGCGCTGTTATCTCGCTGTCAGCGGCGGCGATCCGGCGGCGATCGCGGCGACGGCAGCCGCCACCGAAGGGATCGAGTCGACACGTCTCATCAGCGACGGCGAGGCGTCCGGAACCGTCGAGGTAGCGCTCGACGAGGGGACGCTCCTCGGCCATCTCACCTCGCTCGGCGTGACGCTCGAAGCGGCCAGATTCGAGGACGGCGAGGGGGAGCTGGCCGTCGAACTCCCGCCCGAGGAGGACGTCCGCCGCATCGCCGAGACGGTCAGGCGCGCCCACGACGCGGACGTCATCGCCAAGCGGGAACGCGAACGCGACGTGACGACCGCCCGGGAGTTCAGAGAAGCACTGAGCCAGGAGCTGACCGACCGCCAGGAGGACGCACTCAAAACTGCTTTCTTCGCCAACTACTTCGAATCTCCACGGGGGAGTACCGCAGCAGAGGTCGCCCACGCTCTCGATATCACGGGGCCGACGCTGCTCCACCATCTCCGGGCCGGCCAGCGAAAGCTGCTCGCGGAGTTCCTCGACACTGACGGGAGTACCGATCCCCGGACGTGAAAGTCGCGGCTTTATTGTTCGCTCGCGCGGAGTCGGAGACGGATGGACGACGAGACCAAGGGAATTCTGCTGCTCGTGGCCTCCGGGACATCCTTCGGGACCCTCGGTATCTTCGGGAAGCTGGCCGCCGGCGCGGGGCTGTCGATCCCGACGGTGCTCGCCTACCGGTTCCTGATCGGGAGCCTGGCCTTCTGGGCGATGCTCGTGGCAATGGGCAGGGTCACGTTTCTCCGGGGGCGCTCGCTCGGCCTCGCGGTCCTGATCGGTTCGGGGTGTTACGCCCTCCAGAGCGGCCTGTACTTCTGGGGGCTGGAGTTCATGACTGCCGGCCTGGTCGGCATCGTCGTCTACACGTACCCGGTGTTCGTGCTCGTCCTCTCGGCGCTCGTCCTCGAGGAGCACATCACCGGGTACACCGTCGCGGCGCTGACCCTCGCACTGGGGGGCGTCGCCCTCATCACCGGCGCCGACCCAGCCGGAGCCGATCCCAGAGGGGTCGCCGTCGTCCTCGGGGCCGCGGTCGTCTACGCCGTCTACTACGTCCTCAGCCACGCGACCCTGGCGGACGTCGACACGTGGCCCCTGACCGCACACGTCCTCCCCGCGGCGGCCGCGAGCTTCGTCGTCTTCGGCGCGACGACCGGCCAGCTCGCAGTCCCGGGATCGGCCTTCGAGTGGGGCGTCCTGACCGGCCTCGGCGTCCTCGGAACCGCCGTCCCCATCGGGACCTTTTTCGCCGGCCTGGGGTACGTCGGCGCCAGCCGGGCGAGCATCATAAGCAGCCTCGAACCCGCCTCTGCGGTCGTCCTTGGCCTCGTCGTGCTCGGCGAGCCGGTGGCGCCGACGACGGTCCTCGGCGGGGCGCTCGTGCTGGTCGGGGTCCTCCTCATCGAACGCGAATAGTGTCCGGTCAGACAGCTTCGAGTTCCACCATCGCCTCGTCGACGCCGTCGTCGTCGTGGAGGATCCGGGAGACAGCGCGGGTGATCGCCGCCGGGTCCTCGTGCTGGAAGATGGACCGGCCCATCGAGACGCCGTCCGCACCCGCGTCCATCGCACCCCGGACCTGGCGGAGCATCGCACGGTCGCCACGCGGCGAGCCGCCGGCGACGATGATCGGCAGGTCGGTCGCCGCGACGACCCGCTCGAAGCTCTCCGCGTCGCCGCTGTAGGCCGTCTTGACGATCGATGCCCCGAGCTCCTCGCCGAGCCGGACCGCGTGTGCGAGATGGTCGGCGTCGTGTTCGGGGTCCTCGCCCTCCAGGTTCCGCCCCCGGGCGTAGGTCATCGCCAGCACCGGCATCCCGTAGCGCTCCGCCGACGCGACGAGGTCGGCCAGGTCCTCGATCTGTTCTGGTTCGTGGTCGCTGCCGACGTTGATGTGAACGGAGACCGCGTCTGCGCCGGCCCTGATCGCCTCCTCGACCGAACAGGTGACGCGCTTGTCGTTGCTGTCCGGGCCGAGGGCGGTCGAGGCGTTGCAGTGGATGACGTAGCCCGCGCCGTTCTTGTTGGGGTGGACCCGCGGGGCCAGCCCCTTCTGTGTGAGCACCGAGTCCGCGCCCGCGGCCGTCACCGCGTCGATCGTCGACTCGATGTCCCGGAGTCCGTCCGTGGTCCCGATTGTGATGCCGTGGTCCATCGGGACGTTCAACATCCGCCCGCCTGTCTCGAGCCGGGAGAGGCGTGCCGCAGTGCCGTGGGTCATAACTCCGGTTGAGAGCGACGGAAGTAATCGGTTTCGATGCCCTGCGGGCTCAGCAATTTCGAGGTGGAGCCCCCGGCCTCAAGGAGTGAGGGCTTCCGACCAGTCGGAAGCACGAAGCGAGTCGGCCGGGGAGGAAACCGACATTCCACGCCACAAACCACGAGACAGTAGCCGATTGACTCCCGAACTATTAAGTACCGTTAAAAAATCTGAAATATGGAGGTCAGATGCTCCGTTGAATCGGGCTTCAGTCTGCGGGTTATATCGTTAATTTCAGGGGAT
>JAZKRS010000074.1:0-13686 GCA_036626435.1 Haloarculaceae archaeon
ACCGCGGCGAGCAGTCCGCCGAACAGCTCCGCGACGAGGTCGTGACGATGTTGCTGGCCGGCCACGACACGACGGCGCTGACGCTGACTTACAGCTGGTACCTGCTGGCGAACCACCCGGAGATAGAGCGGGCGGTGCAGGCCGAAGCCGACGCCGTCGAAGGCCCTGTCACGTTCGAGGCCGTCCGGGAGTTCGACCTGATCGAACGGGTAATCCAGGAGTCGATGCGGCTATACCCGCCCGTCTACGTGATATTCCGTCAACCGACCCGCGACGTCGAACTCGGCGGCTACCGCGTCCCGGAGGGGGCATCGGTCATGCTCCCCCAGTGGGCTGTCCACCGGTCGCCCGACTGGTGGGACGATCCCGAGCAGTTCGACCCCGACCGCTGGCTCGTTGAGGACGACCGACCGCGGTTCGCGTACTTCCCGTTCGGCGGCGGCCCGCGCCACTGCATCGGCAAGCACCTCGCGATGCTGGAGGCCCAGGTGATTCTGGCGACAGTGGCCCGCGAGTTCAGTCTCGAGACCGACCGGGAGGGAGATCTCGAGCTACTACCGTCGCTGACTGTTCATCCCCGTGGCGGGATGCCGATGACGCTCCAGCCCCGGTGAGAAGGGGGGTGTTCGCGGTCACGCACCGGATGGGTCGACCGCTTTCGCGACCAGTGGCTGCATCATCTTCACGAGTGGCGCGCGCTCGCTATCGGTCCAGACGGCGCGGTGGTTGCTCACTCCTGGCAGCGAAGAAGCAGCGTCGGCGCTGACCAGCATCGACTGCCCGTCGACCATCAGGACGGAACTGACCGCACCCGGGCGGACAGGGTACTCTTCCCACCAGGTCCAGGTCTCGACGACCCGGGTTGTCGCGGCGGTTTCGGCCACCCGGTCGCGGACGGCTTCGCCCGGCGAACCGACGACCACCTCGACGCCGCGGTCGACAGCCGCGTCCAGGGCCGCGAGCAGGTCGTCGGTGAGAAGATCTTCGACGGCCACCGCGAACAGGACTTCCGACTCTGCGTCGGTGATCAGTTCCCGGAGACGGTCGCTCACCTCGGTCGACCCCTCCATCACCCAGATGTCCGCGCTCTCGTCCTCGCGGGCGGGAGATTCGAGTCGGGGGAACAGCTCCCGGAGTCGGTCGAGGTGGCTCGTACACCGCCGCTCGAGCACGCCGACGGCTTCCTCCGGCGCGGCCGCCCGGAAGCGCCGGGGCTTGGACTGCTGGATATCGACCAGCCCCCGTCCCCCCAGCGTCTCCATGCAGTCGTACACTCGAGCCTGTGGAATATCGGCGACTTCGGCAACCTCCTTGGCCGTCCCGGTCCCGATGCGGGACAACGCGACGAAACTCTTGGCCTCGTATTCGGTGAGTTCGAACGATTGCAGCAACTCGACGCTCTCCTCGACGACTGTCTCGACCCCGCCCGGGTTCGATGAGGTTCCTGTCATGATAGACTCCACGCCGGATTAGGATCCTTTCGAAAGGGATCGTTAAAGTCGCTTTGATTTTTCTACTTTCCTCGAAACCCCGAAGCTCGTCGAATAGCGCCCTGTAACCCACCTCCTATCTTCACTACTCGCAGCACGTTGCGAGTGATTGCCGACAGAGACAGATTTATATCGAAACACACCTTTTTCTATCTTAGTAAAAAATACTGGCCACCGGGACCGGGCCGCTGCGGTCTCGAACACGAATCCAAGCATGTCCGAAACCAACACGCGATTCAGAACGCACGACCGGACGCGAACCGCACGAGACCAGACCGTCCAGGCCGACGAAGAGACGGACGAACTCGCTTGCCCGGAGTGCGGGGCAGAGGGAATCACCGTCGAGAAACGCGGCGAAACGGTCTGTGAGTCCTGCGGTATCGTCATCGAGGACGATATGATCGATCACGGTCCAGAGTGGCGAGCGTTCGATTCCCGGGAGCGGGACCAGAAGTCCAGGGTCGGTGCTCCCTCGACGAACAAGCTCCACGACAAGGGGCTCTCGACGAAGATCGACTGGAAGGACAGCGACGCCACGGGATCGTCGCTGAGTTCCCGCAAGCGTTCCCAGATGGTCCGACTGCGGACCTGGGACGAGCGGTTCCGCGCCAAGAGCGCCCGCGAACGCAACCTCAAGCAGGCCCTGGGAGAGATCGATCGGATGGCCTCCGCGCTCGGGCTCCCGGAGAACGTCCGCGAGACCGCTGGCGTCATCTACCGAAGGGCGTTGTACGACGATCTCCTACCCGGTCGCTCCATCGAGGCGATGGCCACGGCATCGCTGTACGCCGCGGCTCGTCAGGCGAACACGCCGCGAAGTCTCGACGAGTTCCAGCCGATCAGCCGGGTCGATCGCCAGGAGTACGCCCGCGCGTACCGTTATCTCGCCCGCGAACTCGAACTCGCTATCGAGCCCGCGGACCCCGCGAAGTATCTCCCTCGATTCGCGTCCGGCCTGGGAGCCCCTGAAGAGGTCCAGCGGCGCGCCCGCGAACTGCTGGAAACCGGCAAGTCACAGGGTATCCACAGCGGTAAGAGTCCGGTCGGGCTGGCTGCAGGCGCGCTGTACGCCGGCGCGCTGTTGAGCAACGAGCGGATCACCCAGGGGACCATCGCCGAAGAGAGCGAGGTCAGCGAGGTTACGATCCGAAACCGCTACCAGGAACTGCTCAAAGCCCACGAACGGGCCGAGAGCGGCGAAGCCATCTGACGATGGCGACCCGGTCGCTCCCACAGGGAGATCTCGATGCCCTCCGCCGGCAGGTCGAGCCATACCTGGCCGTCGCCCGCGTCCCGTTCCTCGCGCTCCCGTTGACGCTGGTCGCGCTGGGCGTCGCGGCCGCGATCCAGGACGGTCAGTTCTCACCCGTTCGGTCGGCGCTGGCACTAGCCGGGTTAGTTGCCGCACACGTCACAGTCAACGCGCTCAACGAGGCCAGCGATTACGAGCAGGGTATCGACGAACGGACCGACCCGACGCCCTTTAGCGGCGGCAGCAAGACTATCCCCGAGGGCGAGCTGGAGCCGGCCGACGCCCGGCGTTTCGCCGCGGTCACGGCTGGCGTCGCGCTCCTGGTCAGCGCGTACTTTGCTCTGGTCGTCGGCCCCGCGGTCGTCCCGCTGCTGGTCGCCGGTACGGTGTTCGTGATCGGGTACACCGATGTCTTCGCCCGGATGGCACTGGGTGAGGTCGTCGCCGGACTCGGACTGGGCGGATTGCCGATCCTCGGCGTCGCACTCGTCCAGACCGGTACCGTCGGCCCGACCGCCGTCGCCGTGGCCGTCCCCGCCTCGCTTCTCACTGCGACGTTGCTGTTGCTCAACGAGTTTCCCGACGAAGACGCCGACCGGGCGGGCGGCCGCCGGAACGTCGTCCTCGTGTTCGGCCGGCGTCGGGCCGCCTGGGCCTACGTGCTGGTTGCGCTCGCGGTCCCGGCATCGCTGCTGGCGTTCGTATTCGTCGGCCAGTTGCCGGTGGCGGCGTTGCTCGGCGTCATGCCTGCCGTGCTGTTGGCCCGGCCGCTATCGTGGGCGCTCGAACGGCCCGAACGGTCGGTTCCGGTCGCGGCACTCAGAGACAACGTCGGCTGGATCCTGGCGACGAACGCGGCGGTCGCCGTGGGACTGCTCGTCTAGCGCATCTCCCCGAGGTCACAGAAACTCTCTGCGTCGGCGGTGAGCCAGTGGGTCGAGCGATCGTCGTCGCTCATGCCCGGCGCATCGAGATACAGCGTCACGCGATCACCGTCACGTGCCACCCGCACCGTGCCGGTCGACGCGCCCTCGCTGTCGAACGATCCGTCCTGGGGTGCGTGGTGGATCCCACTCATACCTGCCAGTTCTTCAGGAACGTTGATAATGATATCGAAACGTCGCCATCAGAGGCGCCCGTTCGGGGCTCGTCGGACGGTCACCAGAACTCTTCGAGACCCGTCTGTTTCTCCGGCGTGACCGCCTCGACCACACTCGGATCGTCGTTTGCCGGATCGTTGACCCGCGTCGAGACCGGATACGACCGCCACTGCTCGGCCGGAGACGGATCGAGCAGATCACGATGGGTCGCAGGGTCGGCGTCGGACAACCAGACATCTTCCTCGTCGGGGTCGAGAACGACCGACATCCGGTGATGGAGCGGCTCGACGACCGCGTTCGGTTCCGTCGTGACGACCGTGACGGTCGCCTCGGTTCGCCCGTCTGTCTCCCAGCGTTCGAACAGCCCCGCCATTGCGAAGGGCTCACCGTCCGTGCGTTCGACGCGGTAGGGTTGTTTGCCCCCGCGAGTGTCCTGCCACTCGTAGAAGCCGTCCGCGAGGACGAGGCACCGACGCTGTTCGAAGGCCTCGGCGAAGGTCGGTTTGTCCGCTATCGTCTCCGCACGGGCGTTGATCGGTCGCGGGGCGGCCTCGGTGTTCCCAACCCACGACGGGAGCAGCCCCCACTCTAGCAGGTCGATCGTGTCGGGCGCGTCGTTGCGGACGACAGCCAGTTCCTCCCGTGGGGCGATGTTGTACCGCGGCTCCAGAGGCTCGACGGCTGTCGCGTCGAAGCGCGCCTCGACCGCTGACTGGGGCGCGAACAGCGAGGGGCGGCCACACATAGCTCGGCGTTAGAAGCGTGGGCCAATAGGGCCGTCGCCGTTCAGGACTCGAGGCGCGCGGTAACGACGTAGTGTCGGAGTTCGGGCAGCGCCGGCCGCGTCGCCTCGACCTGCCCGACGACCGCATCGAGGTCGATTCCCCTGTCTCCGAGGAGGCTCTCGGCCGCGCCGCCGATCGGAGTTCCCGCCAGCGCCAGGAACAGGTCGGCCCAGAACCCGAACCGGCCGACGCTATGATCGGTGACGTCCTCGTACCGGGTCGCGACGAACCCGGCGTCCGGCACCATATCACGGTAGTCCGCCAGGGTCGCCAACGGTGCCATGTCCCAGGCGTCGATGAATCGCTCGACAGCCATCGAGTCGACCTCGTCCGTCCGCAACAGATCCGAGACGGCGACGACCCCGCCAGGTTCGACCACGCGTGCCAGCTCCGATACCAGGCCGCGCTTGTCCGCGACGTAGGGAGCCGCATCCACGACCACGCAGGCTCGAACACTGTCGGTCGCGACCGGGAGTTGCGGGGCGTCACCGACCAGGAACGCAGCCTCGACGCCCACCTCCTCGGCGTTCGATAGGGCCCGGGAAACGTTGTGATCGACGAGGTCGACTCCCGTCACGTCGTAGCCGAACTCCCGGGCGAGAACGACGCTCGGCCCGCCGCGGCCACAGCCGACGTCAAGCAGCGGAACACCGGCTGAGTGGCCGAGTCGGAGCGCGATCCGGCGGCCGAGCTGACGGGCTAGCCGCCCCTGGCTCGACCCGACCGCGTGGGGGAGGTACCACGGTGAATATCCCAGGTTGAGAAAGCGGTCCGTATCCAAAATCAGGTCGAAGGCGTTCCAGACCGCCGTGGCGTCGGCATCGGTGCCATCGTCCGAGGAGCCGTCACCGACGCCGAACTGCGCTCGCAGCCGGTCGTAGCGGGCGCGGTCAGTCATGCCGACTCACAGCCGAGTAACACGATTCGGCATCACAGAACCCCGCTGCGTCGCAGTCCCGGGGTCGCTGGTAGTCGATGTCGCGGTGGCGCCGAAGGAAAGTGACGTAGCCGTCGTCGACCCGGTCGAGCTTCTCGTGACAGAGCCACTTCGCGCCGAAACGGTCTGCGCCCAGCCGTCGATAGGGGCATCTGAAGACGGTGAGTTGGCGGTCGTCGACGGTCGCGGTATCGGTGATCTGCACGCCGACGGCTCGGTAGGCGAGGCGGAGGCGACGTACGACTGCCTTCGGGGTAGAGGCACCGAGAAAGAGGACGTGTGCGGCGACGTAGCCGAACGCGTGGAGTGCGCGTTCGAGGATGCCGGTCGGTGGATCGTCCGGGGCCATATCCCTCGACTGGGAGCCCCGTGACAATAACGTTCGGGCTCGCTACAGCAGTTCGGTGACGTCGTCGTAGTCTTCGATCTCGACGCCGTCCTCCGTAACGACAGCGAAGTAGATCCCGTTACCGGAGCCGGTGTCGCGTTCGGTCGCGGCGTTGACCGCCCGCGCGGCCAGGGTCTTTGCCTCCTCGATGGAGAGTTCCGGATCGTACTCGCCTTCCAGGGCACCGTGAGCCAGTTGCATCCCGCTGCCGGTGACAGTGTAGTCGTCTTCCATGACGCCGCCGGCGGGGTCGATGCTGTAGACGTGGCTGCCCTCTTCGTCGACGCCACCGAGGATGGGATTGATCGCGATGAACGGGCCGCCGCGGGCGAAGTTACCCGCGAGCGTCGCCAGCGCGGAGATACTCATCGGCTCACCGCGACGCGCTTCGTAGAGATTGGACTCGACGCGGAGCGAGCGGATGAACGACTGGGCGCCGCCGACGCTTCCCACCAGTGTAAGCGCTGCCGTCGGGTGAATCTGCTCGACTTTCTGCACGTTCTTGTTCGAGACGAAGCGGCCGCCGAGGCTAGCACGCTTGTCCGTGGCGATCACGACGCCGCCTTCGGTTGCGATTCCGACGGTCGTCGTGCCGGTCTTGGCGACCGGCTCATCGTCGGCTTCGGGGACGTCCTCGAAGCCGCCGAGTTCGGGTTCGTAGGGATTGAGATCGTTATTCATCGTCCTCACCTCCGAGGTCGCGGTCGTCGATGTGTTCGGCCAGCGTCTCCTCCTCGACCGGCTGCACCTGCTCGGACTCGACGGGGATCGTCGTCATCTCGACGCCGGAGGCCGTAAGGCCCTCCTCGCTGGCTTCCGCGAGCGCCTCCAGCGTGAGGCCGATCCCGTCCTCGAGCGTGAGATCGTCCGCGTAGTTGTCTTCGAGGTAGGACTGGATGTCCTCGCGGCCGCCGCCGACGGCAGTCGCCTGCCACTCGTAGGGCGTCCCCGAGGGGTCGGTCTCGAACAGCCGCGGTTCGCCGTCCTCGACGCCGCCGACCAGAAGCGCCACGCCGAACGGCCGCGCGCCGCCGGTCTGGGTGTACTCCTGGATGTGATCGGTGACCGCCTTGGTCAGCGTCTCGACGCCGATCGACTCGTCGTAGCGCAGGTTCTCGACCTGTGCCCGCCGTCGGGCGAAGTCGATCAGCTTCCGGGCGTCGGCCACGTGGCCGGCACTGGCTAGCGCGACGTGGTCGTCGACGCCGTGGATCTTCTCGATGCTCTCCTCCTCGATCAACGGGGACCGGGCCCGCCGGTCGGCCGCCAGGACGACGCCCTCGGGCGTTCGGACGCCGACGCTGGCGCTGCCGCGTTTGACTGCCTCGCGCGCGTACTCAACCTGGTAAAGCCGGCCATCCGGCGAGAAGATAGTGATCCCCCGGTCGTAGGCCTGCTGTTCGTGGTTTCCTTGCATTCACTCCGGGTTAGGGGTGTACGTTTATAAATCTTTTAGCAAGGTATAAGTATTTGGTTGGGTTGCGGTCGTTAGTACAGCGAAAGGTCACCGGTGACCGCATCGACTCGATCCTCGGCGGCAGGGCCCACAGCCAGAGCCGTCACTGTCCCGGGATCCAGTTGCGTGTGGCCGGCGTCCCGGACGATGGCGTGGGGGATTCCCTCGGTGTCGGCCTTCTCTGCGAGTTCGAACAGCTGTGATTCGCCATCGGCCTGGAGGACGATCTTCTTCTGGCCACTGCCTTTCCACTCCTTGCGGGCGCTCGAGGTGGCGTCCTCGTAGGCCGACAGCGAGGCGTGGGCGACCTGGGCAGCCAGCTTCCCCTCGCCCATGCCCAGATCGGCGCGGGCGACGATTGCCTGTTTCATATCTCCGTCGAGGACGGCGGTCCCTAAAGCGGTGACTACTCGTTCGTGCCACAGCACAGCGCTCCCGGGTCAGTTGTCCCGCACACGATGGGAGTTCGCTTCGCTCACCCTTCGCCACGCTCGCGAGTTCCGGGAACCTTTAGACCGCCGGGGTTCCGATTACCGGTATGATCCTCTCGGACGCGGACATCATACGCCGCCTCGAGGAAGGCGATCTCGTGGTCGAGCCCCTGGACGATCTGGACCTCCAGATCCAGCCTGCCAGTATCGATCTCCGGCTGGGACGGCAGTTCCTGGAGTTCCAGCGGACGAACATCTCCTGTATCCATCCCAACAGCGAGCAGGAAGTCGAGGAGTACGTCGAGGAGACCGTCGTCGAAGACGGCGACGAGTTCATTCTCCACCCCGGTGATTTCGTCCTCGGGACGACCTACGAGCGCGTGGAGATCCCGGACGATCTCATCGCTCACGTACAGGGGCGTTCGTCGTTGGGCCGCCTCGCAATTGTCATCCATGCGACAGCAGGAATCGTGGACCCGGGGTACAAGGGCCAGATCACGCTCGAACTGTCGAATCTCGGGACTGCTCCGGTCGCGCTTACGCCCGGGATGCGCATCTCTCAGTTGCTTTTGACTGAACTGAAGTCCCCGACCGATCGCCCATACGGCGAGGAACGCGGCTCGAAATACCAGGACCAGGAAGGGCCGCAGGCGTCGAAGATACAGGGAGATCGGGAGTTCGGAGGCGACCAATGAGCCGAGTCTCGTCTCGCGGGGCTGTCGCCGAGAAGCGACGTGGAGTTCGGAGGCGACCAATGAGCCGAGTCTCGTCTCGCGGGGCTGTCGCCGAGAAGCGACGTGGAGTTCGGAGGCGACCAATGATCGGGAGGTATCAGTAATGCGCTTTATCGAAGAGATCGTCGTCGAGGAGTTCCTGCCGACCTTCCGGTCGATGCTAGCCGAGGAGCTTCGTGATCGGGGGCTAACCCAGAGCGAGGTCGCCGATCTGTTGGGGATCAGCCAGAGCGCGGTCTCGAAGTACGTCCACGGCGAGGTCGACCGCAACGTGCGACTGCTCGGAGACAAACGGATGCAGGATCTGGTCGAGGACCTGGCCGAGGGGCTGGCAGGCGGGGAGTTGACGCCGGTCCAGGCGCTGATCGAGGCGGAGGTGTTCGTCCGCCGGCTCGAACGCGGGGACGTGCTCGCACAGCTACACGAGGAGGCGTTCCCGGCGCTCGCCGAACACGGCGAGGATCCCTTCGACGTCCACGACCCCGACAGCCGGGTCAGAAAAACCGAGCAGGTACGATCGTCGGTCCGACAGGGCCTGCGGACGCTGGAGAACACCAGTGGCTTCGCGGGGTTGATCCCGGCGGTCGGCTCGAACCTCGTGGAAGCGCTACCCGATGCCGAAGGGATCGACGACGTGGCCGCAGTTCCGGGACGGATACTAGATCTAAAAGGGCAGGCCCACGTCCCCAGCGATCCCGAGTTCGGCGTGAGCGAACACGTCGCCGGCGTGCTACTGGCAGCCCGCCGCGCCGGCAGCGACGCCCGGGCGACCCTGAACGTCAGCTACGACGAGGACACTGTCGACCGGCTCGAAGAGTTGGGCTACTGGACCGCAGAATTCGACGCCGAGGCCGACCCCGAGGAAGCGATCGCCGACGTGCTCGACGACGAACCGGACGCGGACGTGCTCTACCAGACCGGTGGGATGGGGATAGAACCGGTGGTCTACCTGCTCGGACCGGACGCTCCCACGGTGGCGGCGATCGTCCGCGATCTAGTATGACCGACCCAGCTGTCGAGCGCTTTTATCGGCGGATTTCGCCCGTCTATGACCTGTTGGCGACTGCACCCGTCGTTCGGAAGTGGCGTGCGATGGCAGTCGAGGCGCTCGACCTGTCGCCGGGTGAGATAGTGGTAGAGATGGGATGTGGCACGGGCGCGAACCTCCGGTTCCTCCGCGAGCGCGTCGGCAGCGAGGGGCGGGTCGTAGGAGTCGACCTCACGCCGGGAATGCTCGACCGTGCGCGCGCTCGGGTCGAACGGTCGGACTGGGAAAACGTCACGCTGGTTCGGGGTGACGCCGCGTCGCCGCCGATCGAGGAAGCCGACGCCGTGCTGGGCTCGTTCGTCGTCGGGCTGCTCGACGATCCCGGGGTGGCCGTCGATCGCTGGCTCGACCTGGTCGAACCGGGTGGTCGAGTCGCGATCCTGGAAGCCGGGCAAAGCGACCGCGCGGTGGCCGCACCGCTGAATCTGGCATTCCGGGCGTTCGTCAGGTTCTCCTCGCCGGGCGGGTGGACACGACAGCGCTCGCCAGCTCGGAACCTGGATCGGAAGATTGCCGCGGCCCAGGACGCACTCGTCGCCCGAACGATCGATCGCCGCCACGAGACCGCCGGGCTGGGGCTGGTCGGTGTCACGTCCGGGCGGTTGCCCGTCAAGTCGCCCTAACCGGGTCTCGGGCCTCGCCGTTCATCCGTACCGTGCTGCGTGGTCGGGGCAGAACTCGGGATCGGTGAGCTGGGCCTCATACTGCCGGTGAGGGTTCGCGAGTCGGTTTCGAGGTAGTGGTAGGCCTGCTGGACGTACCCCTTCAGCGCCTCGGTCGTCGGGGGATCGTCCTCGACGAGGAACTGCCCTTCGACCTGGTTCTCCAGCACTTCCCGCGGTGGCGCGCCGCCGGAAAGCAGAGCGTGTTTCTGCTGTTCTTTGTAGTACTGCTCGGGCTTGGCGGGGCGCTTCGTACAGCCCCGGCACCGAGACCAGTGCAGGTTGGCCCAGCACGTTCACGCGCTCGGCCGTTCAGCGGAAGGTTGGTCCCGCGACGTCGGCGTCTTCGGCCTCCTGCCAGGAGTGAGCTGGTGTCCAGCCGAGTTCGCGTTCGGCTTTCGCCGTAGAGAACGCCGACGCCTCGCCAGACAGATCGCACTCCGCGGGCAGATCGCCGAACACCGCCTCGATGGTCTCGGCGGTCGGACGGCCGAGGTAGTTGTCCTCGGCGACGGCCAGGTATGCCTCGTGTCCGTCGGCGTCGGCCTCCAGCGCGGCCTCGACGAGAGAGACGACATCGCGGACGTCGACGTACGACCAGAAGTTGCCCGATCGGTCGGCCGTCTCAGTGTCGAACCCCTCCCGGACCGCCGTCAGGTCGTAGTCGCCGGGGTAGTTCACCCACGATGGCCTGATCGAGGTCACGGCGATACCGTACTTGCGGACGACCATCTCTGCCACCCGCTCGCAGACGAGTTTGGACATTCCGTAGGCGTCCTCCGGGCGCTTGGGGTGGACCTCGTCGATCGGCAGGTAGTCCGGCAGGAAAGGCGGATCGGCGAAGGGCATCCCGTAGAGGCTCTCGCTCGAGGTCCAGACGATATCGGCATCGACGGTACCCGCGGCCTGGAAGACGTTGTACGTCGCGAGCACGTTGTTGCGGAAGGTCTCGGTTCCGGGGCGTTCCCCGAGGCGTGGTATCGACGCGCAGTGAACGACGCGGTCGGGGCGAGCCGTCTGAAGGAGTTCCCAGACCTGGCCCTGGTCGGTCAGATCCGCCGCGTAGAACTGTGCGTTCGCTCGGCTGCCGGACGGTCGCCGCAGGTCGACGCCGAGGACCTCGTTGCCATCCTCGGCGAGGCTGTCGACGACCCAGCTCCCGATACCGCCGGTCGCGCCGGTGACGAGTATCTCCATGCCGGCCACTGGGAGTGCAGGGACGTAATGTTGATGACCTGTGCGGAGCGGATCCAGCATACGCGGCGCTTGCGCCGCGTTTCGCTGCTGGCGAGCGGCGGAGGCACGAGGGTCCCCGGTTTGTGAAAAGTGGGTTCTAGTCGTCGGCGGCTGCAGCTGCGTCGCGACTAGTCAGATCGACTGACTCGGCGTCGACCCCGAGTTCGTCCAGGGCGACCTGGGCGGCCCGCTTCCCGGAGACGAGCATCGCGCCGAAAGTCGGCCCCATCCGCGGGAGCCCGTACGTGGTTGCGGTTGCCATGCCAGTGACAACGAGACCTTCGTGAGCCAGACCGGTGTGTTCGACGACCGCGTCCTCGCTCTCGCCGACCCACATCGAGTCGTGGCCGGGCGAGTCGTGACCGGGAGCGCCGTAGGAGTCGTCGCCGGTCTGATCCATGCCCGCGTTTTCCTTCGCGTCTTCGATTCCTGGTGCGTTCAAGACGCCGCGCTCGTCGAGTTTCTTGACGGCCAGGGCGTCGTGGCCCGTCGCGTCGATGACCAAGTCCGCCTCGACGGCGATGGGATCGACGCAGGTGATCTCCCGGGGCAGTGCGTGGACCGGCGTCCAGTTCATGACGATCCCGCCGACTCTGTGGTCTTCGCGGATCACGATGTCGGTGAACTCCGTCATGTTCTGCATCTTCGCGCCAGCATCGCAGGCCGCCTTGATCAGCCCCGAACAGGCCTCCGGACCGTTTGCGACGTACAGCCCTTCACTATCCTTCGATCGCTTGTAGTCGACCTCCAGCTCCGAGAGGACCTGCTGGGCAGGGTCCCGGACAGTCACTTTGTTCATCAGAAAACCACCGAGCCAGAACCCGCCACCCAGATAGTTGTTCTTCTCGACAACCATCGTCTGGACCCCTCGCTCGGACAGTTCCTTGGCGGCCATCAGCCCAGACGGGCCGCCACCCACGATGATCACGTCGGATTCTGAGAAGTCCATGAACTCCTCTGTCCACTCCTGTCCGATAGCACGCGTTACTTCCGCTTCGCCGACGTCGCTGAACTGGTCGAACTCGCGCATACCACCTAGTGGTATAACTGAGTGGTTAAAATATGTTCTGGAACCGCTTGCGGGTTGCACCACTGACGGCGAGTGGAGCCCCAACTCGCAGGACTTAAGAATACGCTGGCGCGAGGTTACGATACTATGGCCGAGCAACAGGGACGCACCGGCAGCGCAGGCCGGTTCGGAGCCCGCTACGGGCGCGTCGCCCGACGTCGCGTCGCAGAGATCGAAGGCGAAATGAACGAAGATCACACCTGCCCCGAGTGTGGTGAGGACCGCGTCGACCGCCAGGGTACCGGTATCTGGGAGTGTCAGGCCTGTGGGTACGCGTTCACTGGTGGGGCCTACCAGCCCGAGACGCCCGGTGGCAAGGCAGTCAAGCGATCGATCCGCGCCGCTCTCTCCGAGGGCGAAGAATAACTGTCTCCAGTCCTACGACACATACATGAGCTACAAGTGTTCTCGCTGTAAGCGCGACGTCGAACTCGACGCCTACGGCGGCGTCCGCTGTCCGTACTGCGGTCACCGCGTCCTGCTGAAGGAACGCGCGCCGGACGTCAAGGAAGTCGACGTCGAGTAGATGGACCACGAGGCTGTTTTCACCGCTGCGTACAGTTCTCCCGAACGGGCTCGCCGCGTGAAGCGCAGCGTCGAACTCGAAGCCGGCGATATCGAGGGCGACCGCACGCGGGCGACTATCGAGCGTGAGAGAGCCACGCTGACGGTTACCATCGAGGCCGCCGACCTGATCGGACTGCGGGCGGGCATCAACACCTGGCTGTCGCTGGTCGACGTCGCCGAGCAGTGTAGCGGCGTCGAAGCCACCGCCGTCGAGTGACTCCGCTCAGCTACCACTCGTCGCAAAAACATGGGGAAAAACCATCTCGCTCGCGCCTCCGGCGCTCCCGAGTGATAGTGATTACTGTAGCGATTTACCGCTACGACCGCACGGCTGCGTGCGGTCGATGTGGAACAGACCTACAGTAATCACTATGAAACGCGGCGCAAGCGCCGCGTATGCTCGATTCTCAGGGCAATTCAAACTCGATCGCAGCTCCCTGCCACGACCACTTTTTCCTCCTCGGGTAGCTTCGCTACGCTCAGCTACCACTCGTCGCAAAAACATGGGGAAAAACCATCTCGCTCGCGCCT
>JAZKRS010000075.1:0-13518 GCA_036626435.1 Haloarculaceae archaeon
GACGGTTTCCCCGCGGGTTGGCTCCCCTCCTATCGACGACATGTGAGCCGGTTGTGGGAGCGGGTTCTTGAATCCATGTAAGTGGGGTATATACCGCTCGTGACCGCTCCCGAACCGTCGGTAGGGGTCTGCGGGCCGTCAGGCTCTCGACTGCGAGACTCCTCGAGGCTTCCCGGAACGGAGGTAGACAGCTATCGTCGTCCCCCGCGGTTCGTTGTCGCTCACCGAGATGTCGCCGCCGTACTCGGAGACGAGCTGGCGGACGATCCGCAGACCGCCGACTGTCCCGTCGACGTCGGAACCGGACAGTGCCGCTTTCGCGCTCTCGGGGAGGCCCGGACCGTTGTCGCTGACGACCAGCCGGACGGTCTCGTCGTCGCGTTCGACGGCGACCACGACGTGTGGGTCGTCGCTGTCGTTGTGTTCGACGGCGTTTTCGAGCAGATTGTCCACGACCGAGCGCAGTCCCTGGTTCCCGGTGGCGTGCGCTGTCTCCGGGAGGTCGGTCTCGACTGGCACGCCGTACAGGTCCTCGACGTGTGTCGCCACCTCGGAGACGACGGCTACCAGATCCACGGCCTCCAGCGGCGCGTCCTGGTTCAGCGTTTTCGCGATGGCCTCGGTGTCCTCCAGGCGCTCCCGGGCGTTTGCGGCCGATTCGCGGATGGTCTCCGCGCGATCTACCACGGTTTCGGTCGCACCGTCGCCGGTCCTCATCAGTTCCGCGCTCGCGTCGATGACCTGGAGATCGTTGCGCAGGTCGTGTCGGACGATGCTGTTGACGAACGAGAGCCCCTCGGCCGCGCGTTCGGCCTCCCGCTTACCCTTGAGCGCCCTCACCCGGTAGTAGCCGGCAACGAACCCGGCTAGCGTCCCGACCTCGGCAGTCAACAACAGCACGAAAATCGGCTCGGCGACTGGCCGCCCTTCTGCCAGGCGGATGAACATGCTGAGATCGATTGTGATGACGAAGATTGCACCCCCGAGCAGACACCACAGCGCCACCCGGCAAACCGACCTCGCGTCGAGGTCCGTGCCGTCGAGCCAGTACCCGGCGTAGACCAGACCGAGTGCCGGAATACCGTCCAGAACGAGCGCGGCAAGCGGACCCTTCAGAGTCCTGAGGCGGTCGATCTCGGAGATGTGGTGGGTCACCGCGGCGAAAAACAACCCCGTACCGGTCGCGATAATGGCAACCGTCCCCCATCGGATATCGGCCAGACGCCCCATACCTCCCACAGTTGTCACTACCTCTATTTATAAACACAAGAATCGCTCCGCAGAGGAGCGTGGCTGGGTGTGAGGGTGGCCGAACTTACATTGCGCCGCCCATGCCGCCCATGCCGCCCATGCCGCCCATGCCGCCCATGCCGCCGCCGGGGGCGCCACCGGGGCCGCCGGGGCCGCCTTCCTCGTCGTCGTCGCCCTGGCCACCCTTCAGGTCGCCAGCGGCGATGACGTCGTCGATGCGGAGGATCATGACGGCGGCCTCCGTCGCGGACTCGACAGCCTGGGTCTTGACGCGGAGCGGCTCGACAACATCGTCAGACATGTCTTCGACCTCGCCGGTGTAGGCGTTGAGGCCGACCTTGGCGTCGCCGCCGTCGTGGGCGCTGCGCAGCTCGACGAGCGAGTCGATGGGGTCCAGCCCGGCGTTCTCCGCGAGGGTGCGCGGGATGACGTCGATGGCGTCGGCGAAGGCCTCGACGGCCAGCTGCTCGCGGCCGCCGACGCTGTCGGCGTAGTCACGCAGGGCGAGCGACAGTTCGGTCTCGGGTGCGCCGCCGCCGGGGAGGACCTTGCCCTCCTCGAGCGTGGCGGCGACGACCCCCAGTGCGTCCTCGACTGCGCGTTCGACCTCGTCGACGACGTGCTCGGTGCCGCCACGCAGGATGAGCGTGACGGCCTTGGCGTCGTCGACCTCCTCGACGAAAATGTGCTCGTCGCCGGCGAGGTCCTTCTCGGTCACGGAGCCCGAGAAGCCGATGTCGTCTTCGGTGATGTCGTCGATGTTCGAGACGACACGCGCCCCCGTCGCGCGCGAGAGCGCCTGGATGTCGGACTTCTTGGCGCGGCGCACCGCCAGGATGCCCTCCTGGGCGAGGTAGTGCTGGGCCATGTCGTCGATGCCCTTCTGGCAGAAGACGGCGTCGGCACCGACCTCTGCGAGCTGGTCGACCATCTCCCTGAGCTGCTCTTCCTCCTGGTCGAGGAACTCCTGGAGCTGGTCGGGATCGGAGACGTTGACCTCGGTGTCGAGTTCGGTCTCGGGGACCTCGATTGCGGTGTCGAGGAGCGCGATGTCGGCATCCTCCTTGAACTGGGGCATGTTGTCGTGGACGCGCTCCTTGTCGATGATGACGCCCTCGACGAGCTGGGACTCGTCGATGGAGCCACCGACGACCGTCTCGACCTTGACGTTGTCAGTGTCGACGCCCTCTTCGTCGGCCACGGACTGAACCGCGCTGACGACCAGCGCCGCGAGCGCGTCTTTCGCGCTCTCGGCGCCCTTGCCGGTCATGGCCGTCGCGGCGACGCTCTCCAGGCTCTCGGCGTCCTCGGCGTCAACCTCGATCGCCTCTTCCTCCAGGACTTCCTTGGCCTTCTCGGCGGCCTGGCGGTACCCCTGTGCGAGGATGGTCGCGTGGATGTCCTGGTCGAGGAGCTCCTCGGCTTTCGAGAGGAGTTCGCCCGCGATGACGACCGCCGTGGTCGTGCCGTCGCCGACCTCGTCCTCCTGGGTCTGGGCGACCTCGACGATCATGTTCGCCGCGGGGTGTTCGATATCCATCTCGTCGAGGATGGTGACGCCGTCGTTCGTGACGACGACGCTGCCCGTCGAGTCGACGAGCATCTTGTCCATGCCTTTCGGTCCGAGCGTCGTCCGGACCGATTCGGCGACGGCCTTCCCGGCCGTGACGTTCATCGACTGTGCGTCCTTGCCCGATGTCCGCTGAGACTCCTCGGACAGTACGATGAGGGGCTGGTTACCCATCTGCTGAGCCATAGTCAGAGAATGATTGAATGTGATTCTATATAAACCTATCGGTGGCAATCGAGTATTCGCGTTCAACGGCCGCCATGTGTGGTCATGTCACACTATCTTGCGAGCATATTTATGTACCAACAGATCAGCCGGGCGGCCGACACAGCCGCTGACGCCGGTCATTACCCGTGGTAGGGGTGGTACTCCATGCCCTTCTGTTTGAGTTCGTTGCGCTTGCGCTCGAGGAAGGAGTAGACCGCGCCGTGGGGGGCGCCGTCGAGGATCATCTCGGCGGCCTCACGGACGGCGTCGACCTGTTCGGGGCCGCCGATGATCGAGAGCGTCGAGCCGTAGATCCTGACAGAGGCGCCGGTGAGATCCTCCATGAGCTCGCGCGTACGCCCGTCCTCGCCGATGAGCCTCCCTTTCATCCGCCGGAGGTCGTTCTTGTTGCGCGCGGCCGCGTCGACATCGACGATCTCGAACATCATCATGTCGTCTTCGAGCAGGCGCAGGGCGTCCTCGGGCGCGAACCCGCGACCGATGGCCTTGACGATGTCCGGACCCTTCAGGCCCTTGACCGGGTCGCCCACCTTCTCGACCCGGACGTTGCCGGTCTCCGAGTCGATGTCGAGGCGGACCTCCGCGCGGCTTTCGATCTCTCGCATCGTCTCTCCGCCAGCGCCGATGAGAACCCCGATGCGGTCGTCGGGAACCTTCACATGCTGCATAAGTATACGTACAGGTACGCGGCTGAACCGTTAAAGTTCTTCGTCACTCCTCCGGCGTCGCGTGCTCCCGGACGTACGCGAGCAGCTGTTCGGCGTCGGTCTCGACGCCCTGCCGCCGGAAGAACGCGGCGACGTTCGCACAATCGCGTTCGAGGAACTCGTCGTGGTTGGGGTGGTGGACTGTCACCGCCTGGCCCAGATCGATGATGACCAGTTGCCCCTCGTGGAAGACGACGTTGAACTCCGAGAGGTCGCCGTGGACGAGGCCGGCGTCGTAGAGCCGGCGCATGTACTCCCGGACGACCTCGTATGCGGTTTCGGGGTTCTCGATCTCGACCTCCGTCAGCCGCTTTGCCCGCCCCGCCTGGGTCCCGATGTACTCCATGACGAGGACGTTCCGCTCGACTGCGATTGGCGTCGGGACGCGCACGCCCGCTTCCATCGCGCGCTCCAGGTTGGCGTACTCCTTGCGGACCCAGGCCGTCACGACCGCCTTCTTGTCGTGGCCCAGCCCCTCGAAGCGGGGGTCGCCCTCCAGGTATTCGCCCATCTCGCGGAAGTCGGAGGCGTTGATCCGGTAGACCTTGACTGCGACCTCGGGACGGCCGTCGGCTCCCAGCCGTTCGTCCGCGGTCGGCCCGGACAGAGCCTCGTAGACGTTGGCCTCCTTGCCGGTCGAGAGGGGGCCGCCGAAGGCCTCGATGTAGCCGTCCTGAACCAGCTTGTACAGCGCCCCGTAGGTGGCCTCGTCGAAGACCGACTCCTCGACCTTGAACTGATCGGCGTCGGTGATGCGCTCGCGGAACTCGCTGAACTCGCGGTCGCGTTCCCGGGCGATGCGGTCGGCCTCGGTGTCGCTGACGTCGATCTCCTCCCACTCGTCGCCCGGCGCCGCGGACTCGTCGGTGTCGAGCAGGCCGTACTCCGTCATGAGAAGGAGAGAGCGAGAGGGGATGTCCGGCTACGAGCGCGTGCGGGCATTCGTCAGGTCTCCTGGATGTGTCCCTCCTCCTTGAGCTGGTCTGCCTCCTGTTTGTCGTAGCGCCACGTGATGTCGGCTTTCTCGTCCTGCCAGTCCCACGGCTCGACGAGGACAACGTCGTCCTCGCGGATCCAGATGCGCTTTTGCATTTTGCCTGGAATGCGAGCGGTTCGTTCGACTCCGTCCATGCACCGTACCGTTACGCGGTTGGCTCCCAGCATGTCGGTCACGATTGCGAACACCTCGTCCTCCTCGGGCATTCGGAGGTCCTTTCGCCCTTCGTTGTCACTCATACTCGTGAGTTCGCCGGGGAGACTGTTTAAGCTTTGCAAAAATCGCCCGACAGTTCGAACTCCGCGGCGTCGAACGCCACGAGTGAACGGATATTTACGAAGCGGCGGTAGAGAACACGTATGCTCGACAAGCTCGGATTCGCAGGTGTCGTCGGCCTCCTGCTCATGCTCGGCGGCGTCGTGGCCGTCGCCTCCCAGAGCCTCGTCATCGCGGGGGGGATCGCGCTCGTGGTCGCGGGGCTCGGCCTGATCGTGTTCGGCATCGTGAAGAACCTCCTCGCGTCGCTCGGGATGGGCGGGATGGTGTAGCCTACCGGAGATCCGGCCTGACTTATCGGTAAGAGACAGGGCTAAAGCCGTGTGGAGGATGTCAAAGTAAAATAATCGAAAACTTGGTCTGTTCAGTTAGCAGGCTGCATAGGTATATCTTGCACTGGTTCACCTGCCAATCCACAGATAGACACTCTTGTTTCGCTATGTTCGGTAATACTAACGGCTATAAGCCCATGAGCAATGTCGACCCCGCGGGGGGCCGACTATGCTCACGAAGTTATAGCCGTCAGTATAAGAGCCCAAAGAGAGCCGACGTGCCGAGACGTTCCTCGAAGGAGTGAGGCTGACACGACCACCACATTTAAATATACTCCTTCTGATATATCCAGTGGCATGTACGATAATATCCTGATTCCGACCGATGGTAGCGAACAGGCGGCGAATGCAGCTGAAGAGGGCATCCGTCTGGCAACCGAACTCAAGGCGACGGTCCACGCACTCCACGTCGTCGATGAGTTCGAGGCAAAGATTGTGCCGATTACCGGAGAGCAGGAGGACAAACGCGCCGAATACATCGAGTACGGCGAGCGGATCACCGATGAAGTCGCCCAGGTGGCTACCGAGGCAGGTCTCGAGTCTGTCACGGCTGTTGAAACAGGAATCGCCCACAAGACAATTGTCAGCTATATTGAGGAGAACGATATCGACCTCATAGTGATCGGGTCGCGTGGCCTCGGCTCGGTCGAAGAGATGATCCTCGGGAGTACGGCGGACAAGGTCATCCGACTCGTGGACAAACCAATCACAGTCGTCTACAAACGGCCAGCCAAGACGGTCCAGTGGATGCTACCTTCGGCCGAAGACACCATCCACCGGTAAACGTTCAGCCCCACGTCGCGTCACTCTCAGAGGTAAGCGGCGTCCCATCGCGTCGGTCTGCGGGCGTTGCCACACTCGTCACACTGGATGCGACCCATCGCATCCATCGCGTTGGCGAATGTCCCGCATTTCGCACACCAGTAGCCGTAGATGTTCTCGGCGTCCCTGTCGGTGTAGACGACGTGGAACTCGTCGATCGAACCGGTCTCCTGGTTCTCGTGATCGACGTAGACCGACGTACCGTCGGCCAGTTCGATCTGCTCCATGCGCTCTGACTCGACCTCGGCGTAGACGTTCTCGACGTACGGCGTCCCGTCGATGTCGACCTCCTCCTCGCCAATCTTCACGAGCCCTTCTTCCTCGTAGAAGGCGTTGCCGCCGGCGTTGTCCGCGAGCACCCGCCCGCGGAGGTTGGTCGCGCCGAGCTGTCGGAGGTGATTGCGAGTCGCATCGAAGAGTTTCTCGCCGTAGTCCTCGCCGCGGTAGTCCGGATCGACGTGGAGCCAGAGAATCTCGGCGGTGTTCGCCCCGGTGAGGACGCTGTCTGAGAACCCGACGACCTGGTCGTCGACCTCCACGACCAACAGCACCTTGTCGTCGTCTTTGAACATGTCCTTCAGCCGGTTCTCGTCGTACCACTCCTCGATAGCGCCGACAATCGCCTGTGGCTTCAGCGTGTACGACGTCTGCAGGGAGCGGCGAGCGACGTCTCTGATCGCGGGCCTGTCGCTTGGGTTGCCTTCTCTGATCTCCATGCGTCACATTTTGCCCCCGGCTGTCATAAACGTACACTTCGGCGGCTCCGACTTCCGCCCGGGATGCCCCTCTTGGCGCTTTCACGATTCTCGACACGGCCACCCCATGGAGTGAACAATCATTCGGAAAAAGAGTTAAGTATACCCGTGATAAATAAGATAAACGCCGAGAAGTAAAAAGAAAGAACTAAAAGACGACAATAATTGCACAGAGTCGAGTTCACAAGTCGATCAGCCATCGTGTGTGCGTGTCGACCCGTCTTCGGGTCGTGCGAATTCCAGATTGCCGTCGGCAACCCGACGACACAAGCTCTGACAGGCTCTTGCCCCGCCGTCTATCCAGGGGCGGGGCACATCCACCGTGTGTATCGGTGCCGCGGGCCTCCGCGGCGTTCGAACCGACCGCCTGCGAGAGGTGCGTGTCGACGCCGACAGCAGGGTCAAGGAAACCGACGGACAGCCACGTGTCGTAACGCTAAAGAGTCGAACTCACGTTCGTACCCGTAAGATGAGCAACGTTCGTCCATCAGGGAGGTGGTGCTGTGGGTGTTGAGATACGCGAGTCGCCAGTCTCGTCCGAGGAATTCGCGGCGATGGAGAGTTTCGTTCGGGATTACCTCGTCGCGAGCGTCGAGAACGACGACGATGGCGGCCGGATGCGGTGGTACCCGTGGCACTCCGCGGAGTACCGGTTCAATCACATCCGAAACGTGGTCGACCTCGCGGAGGAGATTGCCCGCGAGGAAGGCGCAAACGCGGACGTGACCCGCGTTGGGGCCCTCTTTCACGACATCGCAAAGCTCGAGGTCGATCAGGATGTCCACGCCGAGGAGGGCGCCCGAATCGCCCGAGAGTACCTGACTACGCAGTGTGACTACCCCCAGTCGTTCGTCGACCAGGTCTGTTCGGCCGTCGAGAATCACTCCTATCAGGGTGATCCGACCGACCTCCCGCTGGAGACGCAGTGTCTCATCGAGGCGGACATACTCGACAAGGTGGGCGCGAACGGCGCCGCGCTCATGCTGTTGCGGATGGGCTACGAGGCCCGGACGCACATGGACGCCGCGGAGATGATCGGGCGCGTCCTCGAACGCGGTGAGGACGCAAGAAACCGCGTCCAGAGTCAGACCGCCCGCGACATCGCCCACCGGCGCATCAAGCGGGTCAGGTGGCTCCAGGAGTGGTTGGAGGAGGAAGTCGCGGCCGTCGACCTAGAGTAGCGTCGTCGCCGCGTCCCAGAGGAAGGCGACCCCGAACCCGGTGAGAACCAGCGCGCTCAGGCCGGCGACGACCGGCGCGAGTCTGTCTACCCGCCGTCCGGCAGCCACGAGTGCCGCCGGAAACCCGACTATCCATGCAAGAATGCCGCCGAAGAGACCGACGAGCAGCGTCGCGCTCCCAGTCTGGACGATCAGCGCCCCCGCGAGCGCGTCTCCGAGATAGGGCGTCTCGGCCAGCAGATCGTGGGTCCCCTGCTGGAGCAGGCCGATGCCGACGGTCAGCCAGAACAGGATCTGGTAGGGGTTTGTCAGCGCCAGCACGAACGCCTTCCGGAAGCCCTTGCTCTCGCCCTGGGCCCTCGCCTCGGGTGCGAGCGTCGCCTGCACGTCGCTCGCTGCGCCGTACGCGAAATACAGCATGAGGACTCCGCCGACGCCGATCATGACGCCACGCAGCGTCGGCAGGTCATCGATGATGGCGACGGCGCCGGCCAGGGAGAGGAACAGAAAGCACATGTCCGCGGACATCGCGCCGAGACCAGCCTTGAACCCCGCGGGCCAGCCCCGGAGGACGCTCTCCTCGGCGATGATTGCGTTCATCGGGCCGGGCGGCGCCGCGAGCGCGAGACCGAAGACAACGCCGGCGCCGAACGTCGTCGCAACCTGAAGAACCATTTCCGTCGGGCGGTAGCGACCCGACGTGTATAAATCCATCCGACCGGCTGCGTCGGAGCGGGCGACGCCGTATTGCGTCACTCCGTGTTCCGGGCTCCGAGCGCAGCAGCGAGATAGCCAGAGACACCGGTGAGGTGGGCCGTCCCCCAGACTGCGACGACGACGGCGCCGACCGTATCGAAGACGAGATCGAGCATCGAGTCCCGCAGGCCGTGCTGGGTGAGGAGGGCCTGATTGCCCATCATCCGGGCGCCCTCCCCCAGCCCGAACTCGATGACCTCCCAGAGGACGCCGAAGGCGATTACGAAGATGAGGATGTAGACGAACATGAACCGCGGCGGGAGGTGGATGTCATCGGAGTGGACGTCGAGTGCGCGCGCCGTGGCGTAGCCAACGGCGGCCACAACCGACGACGACAGCGCGTGGGTGACGTGGTCCCACCACCAGATCGTCCCGTAGAAGTTCTGCTCGCTGCCCGGCAGGCCGAGCACGCCCAGCGCGTGGAGGAACACGGCAGTCGTGATCCACAGCGTCAGCGCCGGATCCATCGGGACGTCGTAGTCGCGTTCGAGGATCGGCGGGATCTGTGTCACACCCAGTCCCACCAGCCCGTTGACGATGACTGTCGTGCTGCCGCGCTCGATCCCGATAAAGACGATGCCACCAAGGAGCAGTTCCATCACGTAGGTGGCCTGCTTCTGTCTGTGCCGAGTGATGCCGACGGACTCGCGGAGCCCCATTACTCCGCCTCCTCCGGTGGCACCGCCCCGCCGGCGCTGTCCGGCATCCGGGGGTCGATGATAGCCCGCCTGCGGACGTAGAACTCGAAGACGACACCAGCGAGGAGACCGGCGATCGTCGAGGCAACAAACTCGATCATCACGCCCCGTTCGGCCTCCGCCCCCGCCTCCGTCAGCCCGGGATCGAAGAGGAAGGCGGTCCCGAACATGATGTCGAGACTCCAGCGGACGACGGCCCAGACCCCCGCCGCGGCCATCGTCGTGATGGCGACGAAGACAACGGCAAACGTCGGCGTCATCCGCACGCTGGTAAAGGCGTTGAGCTCGACGGCGACGATGAGCGCGAGCGCCGCGACCGAGAGGTAGGTCGCGACCTGGCTGCTCACCCGGAACGTGGCGACGACCCGTCCCAGGATCGGGAGGCCGGCGAGCAAGAGCACCTCCCAGGGGAGCATCGTCCGCGCAGAGAGGAAGACGAGCGATGGCATCACCGCGAGGAGGGCGACGGTGGCCGCGAACCCGGCCCAGATGATATTCCCTTCCAGGAAGCTCCCAACGGTCACGAGGAGTATCGCGCCCACCAGCACCCAGCCCAGCACGGCGTTGACCCGCTCGTCGCCGAGCAGCCCCGTGATATCGACATCTGTCATATTCCCCCAAACGCCGCCGTCGTTGAAATGTCCTTGCCGGTCGCGACTGTCACAGGCGGGACCGGGGGCGGATTGCTAGATGGAATCGGGGGTCGTGTGGATGTCCAGATCCACGTCCCGCCGTTTCCCCTCGAGATCCGCGACGATGCGCTCGACGATGCGCTCGGCCTCCCGCCTGACCTTCGGCTTGACGCGGTCGATCAGCCAGTCCAGAGAGACGAAAGAGGGGAGGCCGATGCCGCCCGCCTCGGCCGACTCCGGGGTGAACTCGAGGTAGAGTCTCACCCGCGAGGCGGGCGTTCCGGGCGACGGCGACGACTCCGGTTCGGGGACGACCTGCCAGTAGCCGCGGGCGTCGATGTCCCTGACGAGGCGCCAGTCAATCCTGTTTGGCGGCTCCACGTCCGTGACCCGCGACCGGGCCGTGTAGGAGAGCTTCCACCAGGAGAAGGTGATATCGTACCGGGTTCCCGGCGAGCCGTCGCCCCCGCGGCGACGGACCTCGTCGAGGTACTCGGAGTATCCCGCGTACCGGGGGAAGTCCACGAGGAAGTCGTAGATCTCGCTGGACGACAGGTAGACGACAGTGCTGACGTCGACAGTGTCCACACCTTATCTTGGACTCCGGTCGTATAGGAACTCCACCCAAGCAGTTTGGCTCCGGACCCTGCCCAGCCCGGGATCACGGCGCAATTTATGTCGCCAGGGGTCCGCAGTAGGGGTATGCTCGAGGGAGTCCACGTCGCGCTGGGCGTCGCGGGGTCGATCGCGGCGGTCAGGACCGTCGAACTCGCCCACGAACTTCGGCGACAGGGCGCGGCGGTCCGGGCGGTCACGACGCCCGCCGCCGAGGGGATCATCCACCCCTGGTCGCTGCAGTTCGCGACCGACAACCCGGTCGTCTCCGAGATTACCGGCGCGGTCGAACACGTCGAACTCTGTGGCCGTGAGGGGTGGGCCGACGTGTTCGCGGTCGCACCCGCCACGGCGAATACGGTCGGAAAGATGGCCGCAGCCATCGACGACACGCCGGTGACGACCTGCGCGACGACGGCGTTCGGTGCCGAGTTGCCCGTGGTGGTCGTTCCCGCGATGCACGAACCGATGTACAACCATCCCGGTGTCCTCGACGCAATCGAGCGCCTGGTGTCCTGGGACGTCGCGTTCGTCGACCCGCGCATCGAGGAGGGGAAGGCGAAGATCGCCTCCGAGGACGCTATTGTCGCCGAACTGGCGCGGGCGACGACGACCCAGACCCTCGCGGGCGAACACGTCGTCGTCACGAGCGGCGCGACCACGGAGTCGATCGATCCAATCCGTACGCTCTCGAATCGCGCCTCCGGACGCACGGGCCGGGCGGTTGCGCGGGCCTGTTACGTTCGCGGCGCCGACGTGACCGTGATCCACGATGGCCCCGATCTGCCGTGGGCAACTGTCGACCGCGTCGAGAGTACCGACGAGATGCTGGACGCGGTCCTGCACTGCGCGGGCGACGCCGACGCGCTGATTTCAGCGGCGGCCATCTCCGATTACACCCCCGCCGAGTCACACGCCGAGAAGATCCGCTCCGGAAAAGAGCGCCTCGTCCTCGAACTCGAACCGACGCCGAAAGTCATCGACACCGTCCGCGCCGCCCACCCCGACCTCCCCATCGTTGGGTTCAAGGCCGAGACCGGAGCCGACGACGAGACGATAGTCGAGAAGGCTCGCGAGACGCGCGACCGGGCAGACCTCGCGTTCGTCGTCGGCAACGACGCGGCCGTGATGGGGGACGACCGAACGCGCGCGCTCCTGGTCCGCGAAAGCGGCTACGAGGCTGTCGAGGGCACAAAAGACGATCTGGGAGCGAGGGTCGCGGACGAACTGGCCACGACACTCGGCTGATACCAGCAGATCAGATTGGCCCTTTCAGGGCGAAAAGTAATGTGACCTCCTCCACGGCCTGAAGGGCCGTGGCATCCAGCCACCGGATGACCGGCCTGCCGAAGCAGACCGTTGCGGTTCCAACCCGCACTCAGAGGGAACCAGCAGCATACTGGCGAAACTCTCGTTTTCTCCCTCGCTATAGGGCTGTGGCCCGGTCACGCAGGTCGTTCGAAAATCTTCGATTTTCGTGATCACGAGAGACCTCGTCTCTCGGACGACCCCATCGGAATCAATGTCATTGCCGTGTGACGAACAGACCGCGTTCGTCACCGCCCCTTGTCTGTTGGGGGCCGGCATCTCACCGATTCCGTAGCAATCTGAGATATGTCGGGCCACAACAAAAACCTTCGGTCGGTCATCCAGTCCGGCCACAGTCCGGTGGTTTTGTCCCCCGAGTGTCCGCTCACCCCCGCCTGTTCGCTCCTCGGTTCCGACAGAGCGTCGGAACACTCGTCACTCACGGGAAGGCGGGGGTATGCGCTCGTATCTCTATCAGAGAGGGTTCGAACGACGTCGTCGACGGTAAACAACCGGATGGCATCGCGCTCTTCAGCAGCCTCCGTAACGGATTGCTTGAATCCGCTCCGACCGAACAGTGCGTACTGACATTCCGGCTCCCCACCACTCTCGGGCGTCCAGTCCACGAGTGGCGCCTCGGTCTCGAGTTGACTGAGGACGTCATATCCAACTGGTTGTTGCCGGAATTTGGCTTCACCGACCAGAGTGTGTCTCCATCTGTCGGTGCGACGATATCGATCTCCCGACCGTTGCCATCCCACCAGTTGCTTGGCTCCTCCACAAAGCGGCACTGATCTGCTGTTCGGCGCTCCCCCGTGTCGCCTGGTAGTATACGGCGTCATCTCGGTCTTTGATCGACTCGAGAACGAGCGTGGTCCATTCGTCTTTAGTTAAGAGCGAAACCGCAAGATAGCACCGGGATTACACAGGAGAGTAGGGTTTTTGTTCATACAGTGAGATATGGATATAAATACGCTCAATTTGCGATCTCCGATAACGCTCTGAGAAGTCTGTGCACCGAGTGCACGAACTTCTCTACGAGTTAGAGCGTTTCCTGTTCCGGATGATCAGCTCTCGTGTCTTTTTTATTTTGTCTTCATCGTTCTGCAAATATGCTGTGAGGATCGCTTCAACGATCTCGGAGCGGCTGACTCCGAGATCTGAACACTCATCGACAAGCGTGTCAAGCTCATCAACGAGTTCAGTTCGGACAGAGACGCCCATTTTGGTTCGAGCCATATTCTTAGACGCTCTTAGAAATACGTGCACCGGGTGCACGGTAAGCTTATCGTCTTATCTATGATATAGTTAGAATATTGTCTGGAACAATCTCCTGCGGTACTTGCAGAATGAAAAGATCGTACCGCAGTCTTGCGATCTCTTAACTAAA
>JAZKRS010000076.1:0-13430 GCA_036626435.1 Haloarculaceae archaeon
GCTGGCCTACGCGGTCGGCCTGCTCCGGTACCTGACGCGGTACGTCCTGGTCTGAGCGGGATCGGTCACCTCGCCCCGTTTACCACGGCTCGTCGCTCGCCAGGTCGACCCCGCTGTCCAGCTTGGAGGACGGACAGATGTCCTCGAGGTCACACTCCTCGCAGTCCGGGTTGCGGGCGGTACAGACTGCCCGGCCGTGGCTTATAAGCAGGTGGGTCAGCTCCCGCCACTCCGACTCCGGGACCAGCGCCATCAGATCTTCCTCGATGCGTTCGGGGCGCTTCTCGTCGGTGAGCCCGAGCCGTCGGGAGAGGCGCTGTACGTGCGTGTCGACGACGACGCCCTCGACGACGTCGTGGCCGTGCTGGAGGACGACGTTCGCAGTCTTGCGGCCGACGCCGGGCAACTCCGTCAGTTCGGCCATCGTGTCGGGCACCTCCCCGTCGTGGTCCTCGACGATCCGCTGACAGGCCTCGCGGATGTACTCCGCCTTGTTGTTGTAGTAGGTGACAGAGTTGAGCGCCTCCGCCAGCTCCGCCTGATCGGCCCCAGCGTACTCTTCGGGCGTCCGGTACGTCTCGAAGAGGTCGTCGGTGACCGCGTTGACGCGCTCGTCGGTACACTGTGCGGAGAGGACAACAGCAACGAGCAGTTCGAGCCGGTTCGAGAAATCCAGCGAGATGGTCGCGTCGGGGTACTCCGCCTGGAGGCGGTCGACGACTTCGGCGGCCTGTTCCTCGCGTGACGGGCGCGGCGTTCCCATATCCACCGGTCGGCCCCGACGTGTATCAGCGGTTCGACTCGGCCCGGCCTGCCCGCATGGATCGCCCGTCGGTCAGGTCGGGATGTCCTCGAAGGGATCGGCGAACAGCTCCTCCAGGAATCCGACGAGAACCGCGGCGAAGGCCGAATCCGAGCTCCAGAATGCGATCTCCTGTCGGCCCTCGGCGATGTCGGCAGAGGAGAAGACGCTCAGAAGCATCGTCCGCTCGTCGACGAGCAGGACGCGGGCCGTTCCGGCATCTGGGCTGCGGTCCGTCGGGATCGCGTACGTCTGGAAGCCACGCTCGCGGGCCGCCTCGCGGACTGCCGAATCGGAACTCGCGACGAGCACGACGAGCCCCTCGTCCGTGGCGGTTCGCAGGACATCGAGCACCTGATCGTCGAGCATCGACGGATCGGCGACCGCATACAGCAGCCGCCGGTCGGCGATCTCCGCCAGCTCGGCCACGCGTGACGCGACGGCGTCGGCGCCCTTGACGAGCCAGATCGCCTCGCTCTGTTCCGTCTCCGCCTGCGATCCCCGGATCCGCTCCAGGTAGTCGAACGTCTCCGAGCCGGTCTCGGCCAGCCGATCGAGCAGCCTGGTCCGGGCCTGTTCCAGGGGGACAGGACGGTAGACGGTCGGCGTCGACTGGCGTGTCTCGACGAGCCCCCGCTCTTCTAGGCTCTCTGCGGCGCCGTACACCTGCGACCGGGGTACGTCCGCGACCTCGCTGATTTCGCTCGCGGAGCCACTCCCCAGCTTCTGGAGGCCGAGCAGCACCCGTGCCTCGTATGTCGTCAGCCCGAGCTGTTGCAGCCCCTCGACTGCGCTGTCATCATTCATGTCAGCCACGGATCCCTCCGTTCAACCCCGCCACGCGTGATTCCGGCCGATCGTGCATCGGGGTAGATACTGTTTGTAGGGCTATACTAACACACATTAGAATGACTCCGAGAAGCACGCATAAAAGGCATTTGGCTGGCCGGGAATCCCGATTCGACCGACAATCAGCCAGCGGGGACAAACAATTTACTCCCCCATCCCGGAGAGGGGTGTAATGCCGTTTCGTCGGCTGCTCCGTGGCGAGGTTTCGGGAGCGCGCCTAGAGCGGGTTGCGGCGGAGGTTGCCTCGCGTCACGGCGAGTCGGTGAAGTCGGTCGAACCTCTGGAGGCCGACAACTGGCTGTCGACGCCCTGTGTCGTCAACGACCAGTGGTTCGTGAAGGTCATCACAGGCCAGAACTCTCTGGTCCACGCGCTGCTCACGACGGGCCGGAACCTCGGGGCGCTGTCGAGCCGTTCCGGTGGGTTCTTCGAGTACTTCGGGACGCCGGTCGGGATGGCCGAACACGAGCTGGTCGCGACCCGTCGGATGCGCGAACTCGGCGTGAACGCGCCGGAACCCCTCGAAGCCTTCGAACACGAGGGCTACGGCGTGCTCGTAATCGAGTATCTTCCCGCCTTCGAACCCCTGGACGATCTCGACCGCGAAGCCGCCGAGCGGATCAGCCCGCAACTCTTCGAAGCGCTCGCGACGATGCACGACGCGGGCCTGGTCCACGGCGATCTCCGGGGCGAGAACGTCCTCGTCGTCGACGGCGAGCCGTACTTCATCGACGCGACGAAGGTCCGCGAGGATGCCATCGAGGACGCGCGGGCCTACGACCTCGCGTGTGCCCTTGCTGCCCTCGAACCTCTCGTCGGCGCGCGGGTGGCTGTCAGGACGGCCGCGGAGAGTCACAGCTCCGAGGCGCTGCTCGATGCCGGCACCTTCCTGGATTTTGTCAACATCCGTCCCGACCACGACTTCGACGCCGCCGGGGTCCGGGCGGAGATATCGAAGCGAGCCGACTAATACTAACGGCTATACGCCCGTGAGTGATTTCGACCCCCCGTGGGGTCGACTCTGCTCACGACGGTATAGTCGTCAGTATAACACCGGCGCGTGGCGGTCGGCGAGCGCTACTCGGCGTCTGCCGGCACGTCGAAGTCGTGGAAGTGGTCACCCTCCTCCTTGCTGAGAATGTCGAGTGCCGCCGCGCCGCCGTCGCCAGCCGAGATGATCGCCTGCCACTCCTGGTCGCGCACCATCCCGCCCGTCGCGTAGGCGTCCTCGACGCTTGTCTCCATGCTCACGTTCACCGAAACCGTCCCGCTGTCCTCGAAGTCACAGCCGAGCTCCTCGGCGAGTTCCCTGTCTGCCCCCGTCGCCAGCACCAGATACTGCGCCTCGTGGTCCCCGCCGTCGGTCGCGACGACGAACCCGTCGGCGTCACTGTCGACGCCAGTCACCTCGGAGTCGTGGAGATCGACGCCGAACTCCTCGACTTGCTCGCGCGACTGTTCCATGAATGCCGTGCCGTCCATGCTCTCGATCCCGAGGTAGTTGAACAGGTGTGCCTTGTGCATCCAGGTTTCGTCCGTATCGAAGACGACCGTCTCGAGTCCGTTCTTCGCCGTGAACAGGCCGGCCGACAGCCCCGCAGGGCCGCCGCCGACGATTGCTACGTCGACCATACCGGCGCGTGTACGAGTGGCACACACAAAAGACGGTCGCCAGTCGGACCGCTAACCTTTCCGCGAGCGGCCGATCCCAGAGGTTACTCCAGCAGCTCGCGGGTCTCCCGGTGCCGGTACCGGAACATCGGCTCGAAGCCGACGGTCGCCAGCGGGCCGAGCGCGTCCCCGAGCCCCCCGAGCGGGAGGCGGTACTCCACCCGGTCGCGGACGACCGTCGCCCCGTCGTCGGCGTAGAACATGTGGGTGTGTCGCCACTCCCGGAAGGGGCCGTCGGTCATCACGTCCCGGAAGTACGCGGCACCCTCCGAACGGTCGCGAGCCGTTATCTCGGACGTCCAGCCCTGTCGCGGCCCGAGGCCAAAGGGGCGCACAGAGGACTCGATGACCGACCCCGTCTCCAGCACCGCCGGGTCCGGATCGCCGTCGGGGCCGCGGACGTCCTCGATTTCGAGGTTCATCCAGTCCGGCGTGAGCGCGATCAGGCCCCGCTCGTTCGAGTGGAACTCCCAGACCGCCTCGAAGGGCGCGGCGACGCGGGTCGACCGCTCGTAGGTGGGCATGGCCGGGCTAGGACCGAGACTGTCAAAACTCCACCGGGAGCCTACGGCCAGATGCCGCCCTCCTCCGCAGCCTGGAGGACGCGCCGGATGGCGACGACGTACATCGCGGTCCGGTAGTTGGGGGCGTCGTTGGTCTCGTAGGCCGCGACGAGTTCCTCGAAGGCGTCGGTGATGATCCGCTCCAGTTCGGAGTTGACCCTCTCCTCGGGCCAGTAGAACCGCTGGCGGTTCTGGACCCACTCGAAATACGAGACTGTGACGCCGCCGGCGTTGGCGAGGATATCTGGAAACACGGCGACGTCCCGCTCGGTCAAAACGTCATCCGCGTCGGGGGTCAAGGGACCGTTTGCCGCCTCGACGATCACGTCCGCCTGGACGTCCTCAGCGAGGTCGCCGTCGATGGCGTTCTCGAGTGCGGCCGGGATCAGCAGGTCGACGTCCATCGTCAGCAGTTCCTCGTTCGTCAGCTCCTCGGTCGCGCCGTCGAACCCGGTCACACTCCCCGTCTCGCGTTTGAACTGCTTTGCGGCCCGCTCCTTGAGACCGTCGGGGTTGTGAATAGCCCCCGAGGAGTCGGACACTGCGACGATGTCCGCATCGAGGTCGTCGATGAGGCGTGCCGCTACCGACCCGGCGTTGCCGTAGCCCTGGATGGCCACGGTCGCGCCCTCGATGTCCGTTCCGAGGTGTTCGAAGGCCTCGCGGGCGACGAGCATCACCGACCGGCCCGTCGCCTCGACGCGGCCCTCGCTGCCGCCACTCTCGAGGGCTTTCCCCGTGATGACGCCCGGGGCCGTGGTGTTCTCCAGCGTCTCGTAGGTGTCCTTGATCCAGTTCATCTCCCGCTGGCCCGTGTTGACGTCGGGTGCGGGGATGTCGCGGTCCTCGCCGATGATCGGCCGCAGCTCCTCGGCGTAGGACCGTGTGATCCGTTCGATCTCCGCCGCCGAGTACTCGCCGGGGTCCAGCGCGATGCCGCCCTTGCCGCCGCCGTAGGGGATGTTGACAGCCGCGGTCTTGAACGCCATCCACCCCGAGAGCGCCTTGACCTCGTCGCGGGTCACGCCCGGGTGGTACCGGATGCCGCCCTTGTAGGGGCCGCGGTCGCCGTTGAACTGCGAGCGAAACGCCTTGAACACCTCGACCGAGCCGTCGTCCATCTCGACTGTGAGGTTCGTCTCGAGGACGCGCTCGGGGTGTTTGAGCCGCTCGAGAACGTCCGGTTCGGCGTCGAGAAACGCCGCCGCGTCGTCGATCTGCTCCTGGAGACTCTCGAAGGGGTTTACCGCCTCTGTCATAGTCGGAGACATACACACCGGGGAAAAAAGGGTACCGTTGCTGTCCTTCGTCTCCGCTATTGATACTAACGGCTATAAGCCCGTGAGCGATTTCGACCCCCCGTGGGGTCACGCGGGCCACAAACACCTCGAAGAAGACACACCGACCCTCGCCGAACTGTTTCGCACACACGGCTACGAACTCGTCGCCGTCTCGAACAACACGTGGGTGAGCGAAGAGTTCGGGTTCGGACGCGGGTTCGAGACGTTTCGGAAGACGTGGCAGTACGTCCAGTCCGACACCGACCTCGGACGGATTGCGCGAACCGAGGAGGGAACCGACAAGTTGCAAGCCGTCGCGAGAGCCGAAGAGCGACTGGTATCACAACGTTTTACTCAGCCCCACGCAACCCTGGGAAATAATGCCCCTGGAGGTGCCCCCATGGAAGTAATCGACGACGAGGGCCGGCTATTTGGCACGGTCAACGTCGTCGATGCACTCGCGGTCTTGCTCGTCCTCGCGGTTCTCGTCGCCGGCGTGGCACTCGTTTTTGGCGGCAGCGACGAGCCGACGGAGACGACGGATACCGACACCACTCACGTCACACTCGATCTGGGCACCCAGCCCGCCTATATCCTCACCGAACTCAACGAAGGCGACACGTACAGTCCCACCTCGAACGCCCAGCTGACCGTCACCGACGTGCATCTCACGCCCCAGGATGGCGCGACGAACGTCACCCTCAGAGCCGAACTCGAAGGATCGACGACCGACGACGGCATCGCGTACGACGACGCGCCGCCGCGGCTTGGCCGCACGCTATCTATTGTCACGAACCGCTACGAGGTCGAGGGACAGATCCGCGCCGTCGGGGGCGGCGCCGACCTCGCACGCACAGACCCCACGGTCGTCCTCCGGGCGACACTTGGCGCCCAGGCGGCCCGCACGCTGGCCCCCGGCGACGAGATCAGGGTTGCGGGCCGAACTGTTGCGACGATCGACGACCGCGCGGTCTATGCAACCACCGACCCCGACCAGCGCGTCGTGTACCTCGAGACGACGCTTGCAGCTCACCGCCAGCAGGGCCAGCCCCGCTTTGGCGGCCAGCCGATCCGTTCTGGCCAGCCCATCACGTTGCCCGGTGACGGCTACACGGTCACGGGGACAATCGAGCGCGTCGGCGGCGGTATAGAGCGGGGCGAGGCCGACGTCCTCCTGCAGGACACCATCGATATCGAGACCGCCGACCGGCTCGCGGAAGGCGACACCGCCGACATCGCGGGGACAACGACGGCGATCGTCGAACACGTCGAGTTGTATGGCACCGGCGATCCCGAACAGAAACGCGCCTTCGTCGGGCTGTCGCTTGCGACGGTCGACTACGGCGAACGCCCACAGTTTGGCCAGACGCCACTCCAGGCGGGCCGCTCGGTCACGGTCCAGACCCCCGAGTACACGCTTGCCGGCCCCATCGAACGGGTCGGCCACCTGCAGCCACGGGGGACGGCGACGACGCGCACTGTCACGCTCCGGATGACGGAGCTGCGCGAGGAGTTCGCCTCGGCCATCGAGCCCGGCATGGTCGAGCAGGTCGACGGCCAGCAGGTCGCCGAGATTACGGATGTCGACGTCGAGCCGTCGACGGTTATCGTGACTGGCGACCGTGGCAACTACAGCGTCTACGACCATCCGTACAATCGCGACGTGACGATCACGGCCGAGGTGCGCGTCCGCGAGACGACGACTGGCCCGCAGTTCAAGGGCCGGCCGATCCGCCAGCAGGATACCATCACGCTCGACCTCGAGTCACTCACCGTCCGCGGGACGGTCGTCCGGATCCGATGACAGGAGACAGAGTGACCGCTGGACGCTGGCATGCGAGGTTCCCCGGCGTCTCGCTTGTCACGCCACCCGAGATCCAGCACCCCACGAATGGCTGGGTGGCTGTCTGGGCTGGGCCGCTGGCAGGGGCGACCAGGCAGGGGCGGGGGTATCTGTGACGTCGACCCACAGCGAGGGCGACGACAGTGCCTCCAGCACGGTCACCGAGGGGTCCCGACTCGTCGCCGCCGCACGCGCCATCGGGGACTGGACACGGCAGTCGTTTCTGTACCGGTGGCTGACCAAAGAGCCCGACCCCGAGGTCATCGTGATCGACCTCCGGGAGACCTACACCGTAGGCCCGATCATCACGCTCCTCGATCGCCTGGGTGCCCGCCTCGCGCCCTGGTGGCGCGCATCTGGCTGCCGGCGGCTGTGCGTGTGGACTGGGGCCTGGCTTCGCGCGCGCCCGGTCCGCGCACTCGGCGTCGTGGCGATGGCGGCTGCCACACTTGGGTTCGTCGTGACGGTTGCGGGGGGCGATCCCGCTACGCGAACTCTCGCTGTCTTGCTCGCGGTGTTCACAGCCGGTGCGGTCGCGACGCGGTCACGCCACTCCTGGGGGGACATCCAGGCGACCCGTGGCTACCAGCTTGTGGCCGCTGCGCTCGAGCCACCTGACCCACCGGCGTCCCGAGCCAGCGAGTCGGGTGAGAGCGAAGTCAGTACGTCAGGGGAGGATGCGAGTGTCGAGACGAGAGATGGCGACAGCCAATCCTGAGCATGCGGCAGACCTGATCCGGTCCGGAGATCATCTCCGCTGACGACAGCGACGGCTGTCAATCCCAGTATCCTACGAGCTACGACATTGCCAGACAGTGCGCTGCTGGGAGTGCGCCAGCAACTATTCCTTTCCAGTCTGCGGTTCAAACGGCCGCTGGATCGACCCGGTCCACAATCCCGTCGAAATCGTCGTCGAAGCTCATGACACAGTCGATGTCGTGCCGTGCAGCCAGCGCAATGGTCGTCGCGTCAGTAAAACTCACCGCTTGGTCGTCATAGCGTTCGAAGAGATCGACTGCGTCGGCAAAGACTGCAGCCGACACCCGAAGCAGCTCGTAGGTTTGGGGATAGGGACCGTCCCCACGCAACTTTTCGCCAATATGCTTCGCAGCCGCAACCGATTCGCCACGAGTCAGCGTGAGCGTGACGGTTTCGTCGTAGATGTAATCACTGACGTATGGGTGCCCAAACTCACCATCGTACACGGCCTCAAGAGCCACGCTCGCGTCGTCGTGTCTTGTCGCATCGGTATCGTGGTCTGCATACAGCACACCCGTATCTACGAGTACGGTCATCCATACAGTATCTCGTCGATGTCGTCCTCGTCCGTCTCAACACCGGAACTAAAGCGGCCACGACGCATGGTCTCTTTTTCATCCTCCGACAATGGCACGGTCGAGTCACGGAATGAATCGATGACGTCCCCACGGGATTCGTATGCATCGTCAATGAGCCGCGTGAGGAGTTCCTGCTGTGTCACCTTCTGTCCTGTCCGAAGGCGAATTTCAGCCTGCAACTCTTCCAGCCGGGATTTTGCATCCTCGTCGACCTTCACGGCGGTTGCCATAGCGGCAGTAGTATTTGCAACGCAGTAAACGTTTCTACAGCTGAGGCAGGTAACGTGCGCGAGGCTGATCCCGAGGCCGTTGACATGGAAACGCTGCTACTCCATGAGAGCGTGAAACAAGACATGGGGCGCAAGAGACCGATCTTGATTCCGTGCCTCATAGTGACTGCTGTAAGCCATTACCGATGCGACCGCCGGACAGCAGGCGATCTCTCCGGTAAACTGTTACAGCAATCACTATCAGAGCACGTCTCGCTGACTGGTCCGTGTGCGAAAGAAGCCGAGTCATGGGCGTTACAGCCCGGGTGCCCCCACGAAGTTTTCAATAGCCGAGGTGCTACGGGTGCGCATGGTAACACGACGGGATGCGCTCGAGGCGACGGCACTCGCACTCGCAGGTAGCACAGCCGGCTGTCTCGACGCTGTCCCCTTCCTCGGCGACGAGCAGATCGAATTCGAGGCCACGCCGGCGTCGGTCCCCGACCCCGTCCTCGCCGAGACCGACTACCGGGAGCACAGGATCCAGGATGTCACGTTGGAGCGGACGTTCGCAGTCGACAATCGGACCCAGGACGTGGTCGTGACCAACTGGCAGGCCGAGTACGACAGAGCAGTCGACCTCGGGGCGGCGGGTCTGCCAACGGACGAGCGCCTCCAGGCAGCCATTTTCACCGCCCTGTCGACGCCACAGGTAGAGGTGCTCGGCCGCACCTTCAACCCGATCGCTGACAGAGACCCGGCCGAACTCGCGGAGATGGTGCAGGACCGGTACGACGGGATGAGTGAGATCCGGCAGGTCGGCGAGGCCCCCGCTGCGATCGGCGGTCAGTCGGCCACAGTCGGCGAGTTCGAGACCGAGGCCGAGTTACAGGAGACCGGCCTGACGGTGGATCTCGTGCTACACATCGCCGAGGCCGTCGAATCCGGCGACGACCTGATCGTGGCCGTCGGCGGGTATCCCCGGGTTCTCCAGGAGCAGGAACGAGAACACGTCTTCACGCTGATGGGCGCGGTCGAGCACGGCTGACGCTACTCGTCGACAACCGACGCGCCGTCGTTTCGTGGCGTGGCAGTCTGAACCTCGCCGTCGATGCCGCGCTCCGCGAGGGCGCGCCTGGCTGCCTCGACGGCCGCCTCGAGGTCGGGCTCCCGGGTCACGCCGTAGACTGTCGGCCCCCAGGAGGACTGCCCTGCACCGTGAACGGCGGGGCTGTCGGACAGGCGGTCGACGAGTTTGCCGGCCGGCGGGCGGTAGACTCCGCCCTGCTCGTCGGCGTACCAGGCGCCGTTGAGGCGCCCGAGTCTCGCGACAGCATCCCCGAAGGCCCCGATATCCCCCTCAGAGACCGCCGGCAGGAGTCGTCGCACGAGCAGAGTTGCGATCTCGTCGGCAATTCCCGGTCCGGCCCGCTCGACGACCGCACGGATGCTCTCTTCCTCCGGCGTTCCGCTCTTGCCCGTCGGGACATCCGGAGTGACGAGGACGAACCGCCACGCCTCGGGGAGTCGGTGACGCGCGATCGGTCGCGGAACGTCCCAGTCGCCGCGTTCGGGGGGTGCGGATGTGAACTGCTCGGTGGGATGGCCGGCGTCGACGACGAACCCGCCGTCCTCGAACGTGGCGACGCCGACACCGCTGCGCCCACCTCGCCCCAGATCCGGCGCGTACTCGCGTGCGACCACCTCCCGGCCCTGTGCCCGCGCGACGGCGACCAGACAGGACAGCGCGATCTGGGTCCCGCTCCCGAAGCCGATGTGACGGCGGGGACACCGGGGAACGCGAACCTCCGCCCCCTCGACGCCGAGCAGGTCGACTGCATCGCGGACGTATCCCTCGGCTGCGGGCTCGTCACACCGGACCGACGCCGCCGGTTCGGCTTCGACGACTATCCGCGGCTCGGAGAGCGCGACGCCGACGCCCCCGTAGAGACGGTCGTGTGCGAGCGCGAGGTTGTGGAACCCAAAATGAAGGCGCGCGCCCGTCTCGACGGTTGTCATACCCCGCCTAGCCGGTACCGGCCTATGAATCCACGGACTCGATCGGGTTCGACACCTCCCAGCGGCTGTGAAGCCGGAACTTAAGTCCGCCCGGGGCGAGCATACTGCCATGAGCAAACAGGAACGACGGGAGCCCGATCCGTTCCAGTACGAGAAGGACGAGGATCTGCCCAGCAACGAAGTGACACAGGGAGCAGAACGGGCACCACACCGCGCGATGTTCCGCGCGATGGGCTACGACGACGAGGATCTGGCTTCGCCGATGGTCGGTGTCGCGAACCCGGCCGCCGACATTACCCCCTGCAACGTCCACCTCGACGACGTCGCCGACTCTGCCTACGAAGGTATCGACGATGCCGGCGGGATGCCAATCGAGTTCGGCACCATCACCATCTCAGACGCCATCTCGATGGGGACCGAGGGGATGAAGGCCTCGCTCATCTCGCGGGAGATCATCACGGACTCGGTCGAGCTGGTCGCGTTCGGCGAGCGCATGGACGGCCTTGTGACCATCGGCGGCTGTGACAAGAACATGCCGGGGATGATGATGGCCGCCATCCGGACGGATCTGCCGACAGTGTTTCTCTACGGCGGGTCGATCATGCCCGGCGAACACGGGGGCCGGGAGATCACCATCCAGAACGTCTTCGAGGGGGTCGGCGCCGTCGCGGACGGCGAGATGAGCGAGGCGGAACTCGACGAGATGGAGCGCCACGCCTGCCCCGGCGCGGGCTCGTGTGGCGGAATGTTCACGGCGAACACGATGGCCTCCATCGCCGAGGCACTCGGCTTCTCGCCGCTCGGTGCCGCCTCCGCCCCCGCCGAGAGCCAGCAGCGCTACGCTGACGCCGAGCGTGCCGGCCGCCTGGCGGTCGAGGTCGTCGCGGAGGGGCGCTCGCCGTCGGACTTTCTCACGAAGGCGTCCTTCGAGAACGCTATCGCCCTCCAGGTTGCGGTCGGCGGCTCGACCAACGCAGTCCTCCACCTGCTCGCGATGGCCGCGGAGGCCGGGATCGACCTCGACGTCGAGGACTTCAACCGGATCAGCCGGCAGACGCCGAAGATCGCCGACCTCCAGCCCGGCGGCGAGCGGGTGATGAACGACCTCCACGAGGTCGGGGGCGTCCCGGTCGTCCTCCGCGAACTGCTCGCGGCCGACCTCCTCCACGACGACGCGTTGACGGTCACGGGCGATACGATCGCGAGGGAACTCGAAGCCATCGACCCGCCGGCAGTCGCGGATCTCGACGTGGACTTCCTCCACACCGTCGACGACCCCATCCACGAGCGGGGCGCGATCCGGATCCTCACCGGGAACCTCGCGCCCGACGGCGCGGTCATCAAGATCACCGGCGCCGACCACCTCCGCCACGAGGGGCCGGTCCGGGTCTTCGAAGAGGAGGAGGGGGCCATGGAGTACGTCCAGGAGGGCCACGTCGAATCGGGTGACGTCATCTGCATCCGCAACGAGGGGCCACAGGGTGGCCCCGGGATGCGGGAGATGCTCGGGGTCACCTCCGCGGTCGCCGGCCAGGGCCACGCCGAGGACGTCGCCCTGTTCACTGACGGCCGCTTCTCCGGTGCCACGCGGGGGTTCTCGATCGGGCACGTCGCGCCCGAGGCCTACGCCGGCGGGCCGATCGCGGCCCTCGAAGACGGCGACACCGTCACCATCGACATTGACGAACTGGAACTCTCGGTGGCCCTCTCCGAGGCCGAAATCGAGGGGCGACTCGAGGGTCACCGGCCCGAGCCCGCCTACGACAACGGCGTGCTGGCGAAGTACTGCCGCGACTTCGGCTCGGCGGCAAACGGCGCCGTCACGAACCCGGGCGCGATGTGGGAGTGACGGGCACTACTGCGCCGGCCGCTGTCAGTCGTCCAGGTACGCCTGCTCGAACGGGCGCGGCGGGAGTAACAGCTCTTCGAGAGCTGGCATGTGCTTTACGTTGTAGACGACCTGCAGTTCGTCGGTGATCGGCATCCCGTTACAGGACAGGCGGATACCCTGCTCCATCATCTCGGACGGGAGAATGTGGTTGACCGGCATCGACAGCTCGCCCTCGAAGAGCTTGATCGCGCAGTTCGCACAGGCCCCGCCACGGCAAGCGAACGGCCAGACGTACCCCCGATTCTCGGCAGCCTCGAGCAGTGACTCCCCGGGCTCGACCTGGAACGTCCCGTAGTCCGCCTCGTCGAGGGATGCCCTGGCGGCCTTCTCGAAGAGGTCCCCGTCGTCGATCTCCCATCCGTGATCCGCGAGTGCGTCGTAGTTGAGGTAGGTGACCTGCGTCGCTGCGTAGCGCGCCTTCGTGGTGGCCCCGCTTTCGCCGTTTTCGGGCGGGATATCGAACTGCCCGTCGCCGTCGTAGCCCGCCTTGAGCCTCTCGTAGGCGGTCCGGACGGCGCGGAACTCGGTTACAGACCCGCCCTGATCCGGGTGGGCGTCCTTGACCCGTTCCCGGTAGGCCCGCTCGATCTCCTCCTCGTCGGCGCCGGGATCGACGAGCAGAATCTCGTAGGGGGATTCCATCGCAACGTGCTAGCGAAACAGAGCAAATAAGGGTTGGTTTTCCCGCAGACGTCGCACAGCTCCAGGGGCTTATAGCCGTTAGTATCAGCTTCGGAGTGCCTGCTTGAGGACGTGTCCGAAGAAGCCGACCAGCGGCGGCACGAACACCGAGGTGTGCACCACCGGCCCGTACGAGAGGTCGTTCGGCTTCGTCACAAGGAACAACCCGTACAGTATCAACATCACCACGATCCAGAGGGCGGTGATTGATCGCTAGCGGAAGCCTCGCTCTTCAGGGCTGTCTCTTACCCACAAGTCACAGGCTAATTTTCAACAGCGCTTTGG
>JAZKRS010000077.1:0-13377 GCA_036626435.1 Haloarculaceae archaeon
CGCTTTCCACCGGCCTCGAGCAAGTGCTGACAGTTCTCGGCGAGGTGTTCGGGCTGAATCTGCGTTACCTCCTCGGTGAGTGCGGCGTCGACGAGTTCCTTGCGGCGTGCAACCGCCAGTTCGACGGACTGCGGACGTGACGTACTCATCTGGCCATCCTCCAGTTCAGAGCTCATGCAAACTCTTATCCGAATAGCAGTATAGCAGTTGCGCCCATATTTCAGTGACTGATAATCAAATATGCTGACTAGCACTACTGCAATGAGCACTATAGAGTGCCAGATTCATCCTTGAATTCAAGCAGTGATACTGGAGAACGGAGCAAGTGAGAGCATTCGCCACCGTCGCGTCCCGGAAAATCGGAGTAGAAGATTGTCGCGAGCTACCTGCGAGAGCAAGTACAAACGGGCAAATGCGACTTCAAATCGCGCTTTGTCGTTGAGATCAGGCCGGTTCGGGCGTTTCCTCGACGTCGCCGGCGGGAGTCTCGAGGGCTGCCTCGCGCCTGTTCTTGACGACGAGAGCGACGAAGATGACGAGCCCGACGGCCCGGAGCGCGAGGTCGACCGTGAGGTCGTTGACCGTCACGGACACGCTGACGAGGCCGAGAATGTCGAAGACTGACGACGAGAGGAGCCCGGGGGCCATCAGGAGGAGTGCACTGAGCGCGAACCCGGCACGTTCGACCCGGTTGACCCGGGTGTAGAGGGTGCCGATGACGGTCGCGCCGAGGGCGATAACGCCCAGGAAGACCCCGACGACGGGGACGAGAATCTCTGGGATGGAGTAGGAGAGTTCTGCGAGATCCTCGAAGCCGACCACACGGTACCGCTCGCGCAACGGGAGGTCGGCGGCCCCGGCCTTCTCCCGAAGGAGGACGATGCCCGGCGCGAGGACGAACGCGAAGGGGACGATGGCCTTGTTCAGCGACAGCGAGAAGGCTTTGATACCGGTCTCGTAGGCGTCCGATTTGGCGACGCCGGAGGCCGCGTAGGCTGCCACAGCAACCGGCGGAGTGATGTCGGCGATGACGCCGAAGTAGAGGATGAACAGGTGGGCGGCCAGCAGCGGGATGCCGAACTGGACCAGCGGCGTCGCGAGCATCGAGATGAGGATGATGTACGTGACCGTCGTGGGCATCCCCATCCCGAGGATGATAGAGGAGATGGCTGTCACGACAAGCATGACGACGATCGACCCACCCGAGAGGGTGAGCAGGAGCGACGTGAGGTTCGGCCCCAGCCCGGAGACGCTGATGATGCCGGGGATGATCCCGGCCGCGGCGACCGCGATGACGACCGGGACGGCAGTGCGTGCCCCCTCGTCCATCGACTTGACGGCGAAGGTCACCACGCGAAAGAGCTGGTTGTCGGCGAGGCTCTCGCGGCCGACCCGGTCTGCAACCGTCGCGGCGCTGTTCTGGACGGCGGGGTCGAGTTCGAGGTAGTGCGCGTCGATTCCGGGCCGGTACAACAGCGTCACTGCGCCCGCGGCGAGGAGGTACCAGCCGATCTTCCCGACGACGACGCCGACCGCGTCGCCGACCGGCAGCCCCGCGCCGGCGTTGCCGGTCAGGAGCGCGACGACGCCGACGCCGCCGACGGTGTAGGCGACCAGTTCGCCGCCGACGATGGCAGCAAGCGCCAGGAAGAGCGGCCCGCGCGTTCGCCTGCTGTAGGCCGCGATGGCGGTGACGAGCGCGCCGAGTGCGACCAGCGTGAACCACGCCGAGCGCGCGACCGACAGGCGGGCGATGATGAGGTAATAGAGGAGGAGGAAGATGGGGATCAGGTAGAACCACCCGTGTTTCATGTGCTCGCGGATGTCGATGATTTCGGCGTCCGCGACGCCGCCGATCCCCTCCTGGGTGGCCTTGAGGTGGACCATCACCCAGACGCCGAAGAAGAAGACGACTGCCGGGATCGTCGCCAGGATGATGATGTCGGCGAAGGGCGTGGCGGTGTACTGGACCATCAGGAAGGCGGCGGCCCCCATGACCGGCGGGAGGATCTGCCCGCCCGAGGAGGCCGAGGACTCGACTGCGCCGGCGAACTCCGGGGAGTAGCCCGACCGCTTCATCAGCGGGATCGTGAACGCACCCGTCGTCACGGTGTTCGCGATCGAGGACCCCGAGATGGTGCCCATGAAGCCACTCGCGAGGATCGACGCCTTCGCGGGCCCGCCCTTGCGCCGGCCCGTCGCCGAGTACGCGAGATCGATGAACCACTGGCCCGCACCACTCATCTCCAGGAACGCGCCGAAGAGGATGAAAATGTAGATGAACTGTACGGAGACGGTGACCGGGATGCCGAAGACGCCGTTTTCCGTGTTGTACCAGAGGTTCTGGATGATGGCCTGCCAGTTGAGTCCGGGGATGGCGAGCACGCCGACGAATGGCGTGTCCCCCGAAATGAGATAGCCCCACCGCGCGTAGACGATGAACGTCCCGACGATGATCATCAGAGGCAGTCCCAGGGTCCGCCGGGTCGCCTCGAGCACCAGGAGGACGCCGAGGACGCCCAGTATGAACGCATAGGAGTACTCGCTGACGACTGGAGCGCCCCCGAGGACGGGATCGAGGAAGGGAAACACCTCGGGGAGAGGCCGGCCGGAACCGAGGCCGAACGCGCGCATGTCCCGGATCTCGCGGAAGTCAGTGAGGAAATAGACCGTGGCGAGGAAGGTGACGGCGACGAGAACGAAATCGACTGGCGTCACCCGTTCCCTGTCAGGGTCGAGAAACGCCCACCGAAACGCCCGGCGGACGGCTTCGCCCACGCGGGTGACGGGATTGGACTCGCCCAGGTGTGTCGCCAGCGCAGGGACCACCCGACTCAGGCGCCGGACGACGAACCCGTCGCCCATGCTGGGGGGAAAGAGGAGGAAGGTGATCACGAGCGCGAACCCGACGTGGACGGCGTTGGCCTGGAGCAACTGCAGGGAGAGTTCGAGCGTCCCGAGGAGGGGCAGAGAGAAGCCGAACTCGAAGCCCTGCGCGGCCAGAAACAGCTGGAATATCGAAAACAGGATGCCGATGGCGGAGACGATAATCGTCGCGATGCCCCGGAGCGAGCGGCGGCGCTCGATCTCCTGAACGAGTTCCTCGGCCTCCTCTCGAGTGATCTCCTCGCCTGATTCGTCCGTAGGTGGGTCGGTCGTGGTCATGTGAGGGAATCGAGCGGCGATCTGTCTTCGACGTGGATCCGGACCGACTGGCCGTCAGCCCGGTCGACGAGGTCGTAGGTGCGGTCACCGACGTGGAGTTCGTGGCCCGCGATCTCGCCGGGCGAGACGTACAGTTCTGTGAGCGTTCCCGGCGGATCGTAGACGAGGGTTCCATTCTGGCGGGTGACGTTCGCGCCTGCCGGCAGCCCCCAGCCGTAGGATTCGAACTCCATGCGCGTCATCTCCAGTTTCTCGCCCCGGACCGTATATCCATCGTACACGCGCGACTTCTCGACGCTGTGGGTGTATTCGAGCGCGACAGTCGTCCCGTTCTCGATGGGCTGGGAGATAACTGTCTCGCCGCCCTCGACGCGCTCGACGACGAGCATCCGGTCGGGCGAGAGAGCGACGCCAGAGCCCGCGAGAACCGCCAGCGCGAGCGCTACGGCGACGACAGTGCGGATGCGTGGCGGTGCCAGTCCTACCATGACCTCAGGTGACGCAGATCAACACGCGGGCAATACAGGAGTCTGACGTCGGTCGCCTACATCTCGAAGTAGGCGGCTGCGCCGGGATGGAGTTCGATCGACATTCCGTCCTGCGCGGAGTCGGCGCTGATGAAGTCCGTCTTGATCGTCAGGTCGTCGACATTCTCGAAGATGGCCTCCGTCACTGTCTCGACGGTCGCCTCGGGTAGTTCCTCGTTGGTCGCGATCATCGCCTGGACCGAGATGGTCTCGACGGCCTCGTCGACACCCGTGTAGGTGCCGCCGGGGATCGTGTCGTCCGCGAACCAGGAGGCCGCGTCCTTGACGGCCGCGCGGTTGTCGCCCTCGACCGGGACGAGGACGACGTCGTTGGTGTTGGCGAGGTCCTCGATGGCGCCGACGGGCCAGCCGCCGACGACGAAGGCGGCGTCGATGTCGCCGTTGCGCAGCTGGTCTGCCGCCTGCGAGAAGGAGGCGTTTTGCTCGTCGAAGTCCTCGACGCCGACCGCCTCCAGAATCTGGAGGGCGTTGACCTGCGTCCCCGACCCGAGGTCGCCGGTGTTGATCGTCGCGCCCTCGAGGTCGGAGACTGTCTCGATGCCCGTGTCCGCGAGGGTGACGATCGTGATTGTTTCGGGGTACAGCGTCGCGACGCCCATCAGGTTCGGGATCGCGTTGTCCTCGAAGGTGTCGATCCCGGTGCCGTTCTTCGCGAAGAAGGCGATGTCGTTCTGGATGAGCGCGAAGTCGGCGTCGCCGCTCGCGAGACTGCCCACGTTCTCGACGCTCGCGCCCGTCGACTGGACGTTCAGCGTGAAGTCCGTGTTCTCCTCGACGACCGTCTTGAACTCGTTCGAGAGCGGGAAGTAGGTGCCGCCGGTCCCGCCCGCGTGCCAGGACAGCCGTCCGCCGTCGCCGCCGTCGCCGCCGTCACCGCCGTCTTCTCCGTCTGTTCCACCGTCGCCGCCGTCGCCGCCGTCGCCGCCGTCGCCGCCGTCGCCGCCGTCGCCGCCACAGCCTGCGAGTGCTGTGACGCCTGTAAATCCAGCCAGTGCAAGAAACCGCCTTCGACTACGTTTCTGTGGCATACGTAACATTAATTGGCCACAGTGTTTATATTCTTGTCCCTTTGCTGTCGCGTTCTGAGTATTTAAAACCGGCTGAGCCGGTAGTGACGGCCTGTGATGTCCGTCGTTGCTAAGAAGCGTCCGTGCAAGATGGATCGCGCGAATTCAGCAGAGTGAGTTAATTCCCCACGATCCGATGGCTGGAATTATATTTTTTGATAATTGAGGGGTAATATTCAAGCTGTGGCTCGAATCGATATTATACAGAATAGAAATGAAGCCTGATGAGACACTCGGACTCACGCGACGGCGGGTGCTGCAAGGCGTTGGCACGGCCGGTATCGCAGGGATCGTCGGAACACAACCCGCGGGGGCGAAGGGACGGGACCCGCTGGACCGACACATCGTCGGGGTCGACCCCGGCAAGGCCGGCGAGGCAAAGCGCAGAGCCGACGCGGTGCACCGAGTCCTCGATTTCGAGGACATCGGCCAGGCCGTCTCGGGGTGGTTCACCCAGGAGGCGCGGGAGGCGCTAGCGAACAACCCGAACGTCCAGTATATCGAAGAAGAAGGTACGGTGGAAGCGATCGGCCAGGACATTCCATGGGGAATTGACCGCGTCGACGCGGACGTGGCCCACAGCAACGGCGAGACGGGCAATGGTGCCGATATCGCGATCATTGACACCGGAATCGACGACGACCACCCGGATCTGAAGGCCAACGTCGGGGCCGGGACGGCCTACACTTCGTGCCAGGGCTCGAACTGCAACGAAGACTGGTCCGATGACAACGATCACGGCACCCACTGTGCCGGCATCGCCGACGCGGTCGACAACGGCGAGGGCGTCGTCGGCGTCGCCACGGAGGCGACGCTGCATGCGGTGAAGGTACTCGACGAGAATGGATCTGGGTACTGGTCGGACGTCGCAGCGGGCATCGAGTACACCGCCGACCAGGGGTGGGACGTTGGGAGTATGAGCCTCGGCGCGTCGTCGGGGTCCTCGACAGTAAAGAACGCCTGCCAGTACGCCTCCGATAAGGGCGTTTTGCTCGTCGGCGCGGCGGGCAACGACGGGCCCTGCTCGGATTGTGTCGGCTATCCGGCGGCGTACTCGACAGTTGTAGCAGTGAGTTCAACGGAGAATGACGACGAACTGTCGGACTTCTCCTCGACAGGCCCGGAGGTGGAACTCGCAGCACCAGGGACCTACATTTACTCAACGATCATTGGCGGGTACGAAACGTTCTCTGGCACGTCCATGGCCTGCCCGCACGTCTCGGGCGCTGGAGGTCAGTTGATGGCCAACGGCTACACGAATACTGAAGCTCGGAATCGACTCAACTCGACGGCCGAAGATATCGGTCTCAGTGATAATGACCAGGGGAACGGGCTACTGGACGTCGAGGCGGCACTTGCCGACTCGAGTGATACAAGCGTCGCAGTCTCCACCGACAGCGCTACCAGCGTCGGCGAAACCAGCGTGACGCTCAACGGCTCACTCGACGACCTCGGTGGCGCGGACTCGGCTGATTGCTACTTCAAGTGGCGGCAAGTGGGAGCTGACACGTGGACCGCCACGGCAACGCAGACGCTGTCCTCGACCGGCTCGTTCAGCGAAGACCTCACCGGACTTGAGGACGGCGTCGACTACGAGTACAGGGCGGTCGGCGACGCCAGCGACGGCGACACCGACACCGGCACGACCGTCTCGTTTACCACGACCGATGACCCGCCCGCGGTCACGACCGAGAGCGCATCCAACGTGACGGCCACCTCAGCGACGCTCAACGGATCGCTGGACGATATGGGCAACGCCTCGTCGATAGATTGTTACTTCGAATATCGGGAAAGCGGGACGAGTACGTGGTCGACGACCAGTACCCAGACGCTCTCGGCGACCGGCTCGGTCAGCCAGGACATCTCCGGCCTCTCAAGTGGCACCGACTACGAGTACCGGACGGTCGCCGACGCCTCCGACGGTGACACCGCCACCGGGAGTGCGGTGACGTTCTCGACAACCTCCAGCGACACATCGGTTGCAGTCTCGACTGACGCCGTCTCGAGTGTCGGCACCGACACCGCCACCCTGAACGGGTCGCTGACCGATCTCGGCGGCGCGTCTTCGGCCGACGTCCACTTCGAGTGGCACCAAGTGGGAGCGTCCACCTGGAACACGACCAGCACCCAGACGCTCTCGGCGACCGGCAGCTTCAGCGAGAGCATCAGCGGTCTGTCCTCGGGCACCGACTACGAATACCGGGCGGTCGCCGACGCCAGCGACGGCGACACCGACACGGGCACAACCGTCTCGTTTACCACCGACAGCGGGTCGACCGCCCCGGCTATCGACAGCTACACGGTCACCGAAGCGGGGTCGCCGAATCCCCACGCCGAGATCACGGCCGACTGGGCCGTCTCGGATGCCGACGGCGACCTGGATTCCGTTCTGGTCGAGGTGTTCGACTCGAGCGAGACAGTGGTCGACTCCGCGCAGACGAACGTGAGCGGTGGGAGTGTCTCGGGCACGGACAAGTGGAAGCTAAAACACAGGGACAACGAGACGTTCGACGTCCGGTTGACCGTCACGGACGCCACCGGGAACAGCACGACGCAGACGAAGACCGTCAGTTCCTAATACTGACGGCTATAAGCCCGTGAGCGATTTCGACCCCCCGCGGGGTCGACTATGCTCACGAAGTGATAGCCGTCAGTATAACTCGATTCAGATGATTTGACCGGGTCGAAACACCCGCGTCCGCCCCGAGAAGTGGGACGGCGGTTACGAGCCTTCTTTCGCCCTGGAGTCGCCCAGCCCGTGACAGCGCCCGCGCTGGAGGCACCCGCGGACGAGACTGTCGCGGTGGTTCTCGGGAACGCGCTCGCGCAGGCGCTGGCCGAAGTGGACCGTGGGCTGGTAGGCTGCCGGTTCTCGACCATCGTGCGCTGCTGGCTCACGGCGCACACCTCCCCTCCTCCAGCGCCGGACACTCCCGCCCCTCGTGGGGATCGAATTGCTCACCACAGAACTCACAGATGGGGTCGGGCAGCGCCTCCAGGTCAAGCCGCGAGTGCTGCTGACTCACCGCCACCACCCCCGCGAGGAGCCCCGCCGGTGGCGGTAATTTTTGTCACTTTCTTTAAAATTCGATGGGTTCGGGCGGATTTGAACCGCCGGCCTCCTCCATGTCAAGGAGGTGTCGTAACCGATCTAGACCACGAACCCGCACTGTGCGCATCAGTCGGTTGTCCACAGGGATAATTGAAGGTTTCGAATCCGCGACTCTCCTCCCGTCACCGGATCGACCGGAGTCGATACCCTTAAACCGATGTATTTATTTGTACATCGTAAGACGAAAGAGTACATTAGTGATTTAGAATGCAGGATTACATCGAACGCGTCACGGAGGGAGAGGACCTGACACGGGCGGAGGCCCGCGAGGCCGCGACGGCCGTCTTCGAGGAGGCGACAGAGGCACAGATCGGGGCGTTGCTGACCGCGTTGCGGGCGAAAGGCGAGACTGAGACGGAGATTGCTGGCTTCGCGCAGGGGATGCGCGACGCGGCGCGGACGATCGACCCCGACAGGGAGACGCTGGTGGACACGTGCGGGACCGGCGGCGACGACTACGACACGATCAACGTCTCGACGACGAGCGCGATCGTCGTCGCGGGCGCGGGTGTCCCCGTCGCCAAGCACGGCAACTACTCGGTGTCCTCGTCGTCGGGCAGCGCGGACGTACTGGAGGAGGTCGGCGTCACCGTCGACGCCGAACCCCCGTCTGTCGAGTCTCACATCGAGCGTGAGGGCATCGGATTCATGCTCGCGCCAGTCTTCCACCCGGCGATGAAGGCGGTCATCGGCCCGCGCAAGGAACTGGGGATGCGGACAGTCTTCAACGTCCTCGGACCGCTGACGAATCCCGCCGACGCGGACGCACAGGTCGTCGGCGTCTACGATCCGGACCTCGTGCCCGTCCTTGCTCGCGCGCTGGGCCAGATGGAGGTCGACCGTGCTATGGTGGTCCACGGCTCCGGACTCGACGAGATAGCGATCCACGACGAGACGACCGTCGCGGAGGTCGACGGCGGTGACATCTCCGAGTACACGCTGACGCCCGCCGACCTCGGCCTCGGGCAGGCGCCGATCTCGGCAGTTGCGGGCGGCCAGCCCGAGGACAACGCCGCCGACATGCGGGCCATCGTCGAGGGGGCCGCCGACGGTGCGAAGCGGGACATCATCCTCGCCAACGCGGGCGCAGCGATCTACGTCGCCGGCGAGGCCGACTCGCTGGTGGAGGGCGTCGACATCGCACGGACAGCCATCGACTCGGGCGCGGCAGCGGCGAAACTCGAGGACCTGTGCGGGATCGGTGCATGACGCGGGTCAAGATCTGCGGGATCACGCGCGGGGCCGACCGCGACGCCGCCGTCGCGGCGGGTGCCGACGCGCTCGGATTCATCGTCGACGTGGCCGTCGACACGCCCCGCGAAATCGAGGCCGCGCGAGCGCGCGATCTCGTCGACGGCGTTCCGCCGTTCGTGTCGACCGTTCTCGTGACGATGCCCGACGCGGTCCAGGACGCCGTCTCACTCCAGGAAACGGTCGGCGCGGACGCGATCCAGATCCACGGGACGCTCGCGCCGACGTTCGTCGGCGGCCTCCGCGAACGCGTCGACGCGGACGTCCTCGTCGCCGTCGGCCCGGACGCCGACCTCGCAGCGTACGCGGAAGTGGCCGACGCGTTGCTGATCGACTCGGTCGACGAGGAGGGCGGCGGCGGAACCGGCGAGACACACGACTGGGAGGCGACCCGCGGGGCCGTCGACGGGCTGGACGCCCCCGTCGTGCTCGCGGGCGGGCTGACCCCCAAGAATGTCGGGGATGCGATCGGGGCGGTCACCCCCTACGGCGTCGACACCGCCTCCGGCGTCGAACGCGAGGGCGGTATCAAGGACCACGAGGCTGTACGCGCGTTCGTCGCAAGTGCACGCGAGACGCCGGCGGATGCGGGCGAGGGGGTGTCGGCGTGAGCGACGCTCTCGACCTCGACCGCGAGACGTTCGTCGAGCACGCGGCCGGCGACCGTCCGGCCGTCGTCCGCGCTGGTGTGGACATCGAGGCGGACGTCGAGCCGCTCTCTGCGTACGCCGCGCTGACGGGGCGGACGACCGACGCCGGGGCGGCCGACTACAGCTTCCTGCTCGAGAGCGCCGAGAAGGTCGCCTCCAGCGACCCGGACGGCGCGTTCGCGCCGACGAAGGAGGAACGCCACGCCCGCTTTTCGTTCGTCGGATACGACCCCGAGGCGGTCGTGACAGTCGATTCCGACGGGACGGACGTCGAGGTCCTCGACGACCGCTATGCCGGTCTGCTGAATCCTAACGGCGGCGACACGCTCGACAGCCTGCGCGCGGCCCTGCCTGACGTGGCTCTGCGTGGCTTCCCCGAGAGCGAGCGCCAGCACCTCGAGGGCGGGCTCGTTGGCTTTCTGTCCTACGACGCGGTCTACGACCTCTGGCTCGACGAAGTCGGGCTCGACCACCCCGACTCACGCTTTCCCGACGCACAGTTCGTCCTCACCACGACGACGCTTGCCTTCGACCACGCCGAGAACACCATCTCGCTGGTGTTCACGCCCGTCCTCCGCGAGGGCCAGGACGCCGGCGACCGCTACGACGCGCTCGCGGCGGAGGCCGAACGCGTGTCGGAACTGCTCGCCGACGCCGGCGCGCCGGAGACGGGCGGGTTCGTCCGCGAACGGGCGGACGCCGGGCCACGTGAGGCCTACGAGGGGGCCGTCGATCGCGCCAAGGAACACGTCTACAGCGGCGACATCTATCAGGGCGTCATCTCGCGGACGCGGGAACTCCACGGCGAGGTCGACCCGCTGGGCTTCTACGAGGCGTTGCGGGCGGTCAACCCCTCGCCGTACATGTACCTGCTGGGGTACGACGACCTGACGATCATCGGCGCGAGCCCGGAGACGCTGGTGTCGGTCAACGACGAGCGCATCGTCTCGAACCCCATCGCCGGGACCTGCCCGCGGGGGTCGAGCCCCGTCGAGGACCGCCGGCTGGCGGGCGAGATGCTCGCCGACGGCAAGGAGCGGGCCGAGCACACGATGCTGGTCGACCTGGCACGCAACGACGTCCGCCGGGTCGCAAAGCCCGGAAGCGTCCGCGTCCAGGAGTTCATGAACGTCCTCAAGTACAGCCACGTCCAGCACATCGAGTCGACGGTGACGGGGACGCTCGACGCCGACTGTGACGCCTTCGACGCCGTGCGCGCCGCCTTCCCCGCGGGGACGCTCTCGGGCGCGCCGAAGATCCGTGCCATGGAGATCATCGACGACCTCGAACGCCGGCCCCGCGGCCCCTACGGCGGCGGCCTCGGGTACGTCTCCTGGCAGGGCGACGCCGACTTCGCCATCGTCATTCGGACCGGGACAGTCGAGAATCTGGACGACACGCAGCGGATCACCGTCCAGGCCGGCGCGGGCATCGTGGCGGACAGCGACCCCACCGCGGAGTACGAGGAGACCGAGAAGAAGATGGACGGCGTCCTCGCGGCGCTCGAACGGATCGAGACGGGGGCGTCCGGGGAGGACGGCGAGCGCGTGGCCGAGGAGGTGGGCAGATGAACGCGGCCGAGAGCGAACTCGACGAGGCAGGAGAGCGCGTGCTGTTCGTCGACAACTTCGACTCCTTTACCTACAACCTCGTCGAGTACGTGAGCGAGCACGCCCACACGGAGGTCGTCCGCAACACGGCCTCGCTCGCGGAGGTCCGGGCGGCCGACCCCGACGCAATCGTCATCTCACCCGGGCCGGGCCACCCGAGAAACGAGCGCGACGTCGGCGTGACGACCGACGTCCTCCGGGAAGTCAGCCCCGAGGTGCCGACGCTGGGCGTCTGTCTTGGCCTCGAAGCGGCCGTCTACGCCTACGGCGGTGAGGTCGGGCGCGCACCCGAACCGATCCACGGCAAGGCCTTTCCCATCCATCACGACGGCAAGGGTGTCTACGAGGGGCTCGACCAGGGCTTCCAGGCCGGCCGGTATCACTCGCTGATCGCCACTGAGGTACCAGACTGCTTCGAGGTGACCGCGACGACCGAGGCCGGCGGCGCGGAACTCGTGATGGGCATCCGTCACCACGAACACCCCATCGAGTGCGTCCAGTTCCACCCCGAGAGCGTGCTGACCGCGGTCGGCCACGACGTCATCCGGAACTTCCTCCGGCAGGCCTAGAAGACGCCGACGCTGAATCCGAGCGCCGCGAGCACCCAGAGGACGCCCAGCGCGACGAGTGCGATGACGACGAGCCGCCAGGCCAGCGCGAGCACGAACCGCCCGACGAGTATGACGACGGCGAGCAACACGAGCGTGACCAGAATCCCCGGCGGCGATCCGAGTGGGCCGAGTTGCAGCACCGTTCCGAGCACGGACATGGTTCACCTGACAGCCGCGCCGGGCATAAGCCTCGTGGCTGTGCTATCTCCACCCGAAACCCCCGTTCGTTTCTACTGGGAAACCGACAAACGTCTCTCGTATCATACCCAACGCTGTTCACTTTCACCGCGGTCTGATGAGCATTAATATCCCCCACGCCCTTCCTTTCCCTCGCACGAATGACCGGAGAGCCAGCCGTCTGCCGGTCAAAAGTATAACACAAATGTCGTATGAATCGAAACATAAAACCGGGATACGAAAAGGTTATCCGGGGCCGGATCGAACACGACTTTCACCACAGATGATAGGAATGGGGACAGACACGCGACGGCGAATCGCCCGACGAACGACCGACAGGAGTGAGCGCGCATGAGCAAGGAGGTGAGCGCAGACGAGGTCGCCCGGCCAATAAAGCGGACCGAGGGCGACACGCTGGAGGAACGGCTGACGAGCAACGCGTACCACAACATCCTGCCCGCGCGGTACCTCCGGAAGGACGCCGACGGGAACGTGGCCGAACAGCAGGAGGACCTGTTCGAGCGCATCGCCAGGAATATCGCACTCGCGGAGGCCGTCTTCGAGGCGCGCAACCGCGACGTCGAGGTGGCGGTCACGCCCGACCAGCTCAAGCCCGACCACCCGCGCCGGGACGAACTCGCCGAGGAAGTCTTCGGGAAGGGCGTCTCGACCGAGGACGACGTCTCCACGGTGCTCTCGGAGTACAACGTCAACAAGTTCGCCTACGAGACGGTCGTACCCGAACTCCCGGAGGGGGTTCGCGAACACGTCGAGGGGACAGCCGCGGAGTTCCAGGAGCTGATGGAAAAGTTAGATTGGATTCCGAACAGTCCGACCCTCATGAACGCCGGAGATGAGCTCCAGCAGTTGTCTGCATGTTTTGTTATGTCTCCGGATGATGATATAACAAATATCCATGAAACGGCAAAAAATGCCGCAGAAGTGTTCCAGAGCGGTGGCGGGTGCGGGTATGCATTCTGGCAATTACGTCCCTATGGAGATGCTGTTGGATCGACTGGAGGAATTGCCAGTGGTCCAATAACGTTCATGCGGACATATGATCAGTTATGTGAGACGATCGCCCAGGGCGGTGCCCGTCGGGGCGCACAGATGGGCGTGATGCGCGTCTCGCACCCGGACGTCATCCAGTTCATCCACGCCAAGAACAAGGACGTCTCGCTGGCTC
>JAZKRS010000078.1:0-13199 GCA_036626435.1 Haloarculaceae archaeon
ATTCGCCTTGATTCTCTATAAGCCGATACTTAAACCATTCCTGGAGTTGGTCCCAGCATCCTTCGACAGCGTTCAATTCGGGGAGTTTCGACGGGAAGTACCACACTTCGAGATTGTCCCCGCGTACGCACGAGACCGAACTGTCTCCGACAGTTTTGGTCTCGCGCTCTCCGCTCACATGTTCCCAGAGATCCCGCGCGTAGAAGTAGCCCGCTCGATCCAGAAACACCACTAATTCTTCGCCAAATAGCTCTTTCAACGCCTCTAACAACCGAATGCCGTGGTGTCGTGTGAGGTTCTCTTCGGTCCAGCAGTAGAAACTCTCACCGTCGTCGGTGACAGCGCTATAAGTGATTTGCCCGTAAATCTCATGCTCGGTCGGGGATTTGAACTCACTCACTTCGCTTTGCTCGTTCGCTGCCCAAATCCCACTCCCTGTGCGCTTTTCTCGCTTCACTCGAAAAGTGCTCGGTCGGGGATTTGAACCCCGGTCATCGGCTCGAAAGGCCGATATGATTGGCCGGACTACACCAACCGAGCGTATTCTGAGGTGAGCCCCTGCCGGTAATAAAGCCTGTCTTTCGCCGGTGGGCTGGGCGTTCGGCTCAACGTTTTAGCGGCCGGAGCACAAGTCAACACACAATGTATCGAAGCCGCGCTCGGACCGGACGCGTGAGTGTCCGATGACCGACGGGTGTTCGCTTTGCGGGCTGGAGACGCCGTCACCGCCAGTCACGGCACCCGAGGTCGAGGGTGCGTTCTGCTGTCGGGGCTGTCTGGAGGTTACCCGGGCAGTCGGCGAGACCGACGTCGACGCCGCCACAGTCCGCGAGCGTGCCGGCGGGGCGGACGAAGACGCCGGGACCGAGGCCGACGACGATGTCGACGATACCTTCCTGGCAGTCGACGGCATGCACTGCACGACCTGCGAGGCCTTTCTCGGGCTCCGCGGGGAGTCGGTCGACGGCGTCGAGTCAGTCGAGGCCAGCTACGCAACCGACACCGCACGCGTCCGATACGACCCCGACGCCGTCGACAGGACCGATCTCCCGGACGCCCTGAGCGGCTATGGGTACACCGCGCGGTTCCGCGACGACGAGGCCGACGGCCGCGACGACGAGTCGACCGTGAACCGGCTCCTCGTGGGCGGCTTCCTCGCGATGCTCGTCATGCCCTGGTACCTCTTCTTTCTCTATCCCCGCTATATCGGCATCGACGTCGGCATTCTCACTGCCGACATGACGACAGCCGTCAACCTCTACTTCCCGATGGCGGTCATCGCTCTCCTGGCGACCGGGGTCATCTTCTACACCGGCTGGCCCATCCTGCGGGGAGCGTACGTCAGCCTCACGACCGGACGACCCAACATGGATCTCCTCCTCGGCATCGCAATCCTGGGGGCATACTCCTACAGCACGGTCGCGCTGGCGACGGGCAGCATCCACCTCTACTACGACGTCTCCATCGCCATCGTCCTCGTCGTGACCGGGGGAACCTACTACGAGGGGCGGCTGAAGCGGCAGGCGACCGGTCTCCTCTCCTCTCTCACCGAGGCACGCGTCCGCGAGGCCACCCGCCGCACCCCCGACGGGACCACCGAGACCGTCGACGTCGACGACCTCGAGCCCGGCGACGAGGTACTGGTCCGGCCGGGCGAGCGCGTTCCGGCAGATGGGACTGTCCGCGAGGGGACGGCGGCTGTCGACGAGGCAATCCTGACCGGCGAGTCACTGCCCGATACGAAGCGATCCGGCGACGAGGTCGTGGGCGGAGCCATCGTGACCGACAGTTCGCTGGTGCTCGAGGTCGGCGAGGGGGCCGAGAACACGCTGGATCGCATCACGTCTCTCCTGTGGGGAGTCCAGAGCGACCGACACGGAGTCCAGCGGTTCGCCGACCGGATCGCGACGATATTCGTCCCGCTCGTGTTGGTGCTCGCAGCCGTCGTGACTGGCTGGCGGCTCGTGGCCGGCGAGGCCGGCTCCGTGGCTCTGCTCGCCGGGCTGACGGTTCTGGTCGCGGCCTGCCCCTGCGCGATGGGGCTGGCGACGCCGCTCGCCATCGCTGGTGGCCTGCGTGACGCCCTCGAACGCGGCGTCGTCGTCACGAACGGGTCGCTGTTCGAGGCCGCACCGTCGGTCGAGACCGTCGTCTTCGACAAGACGGGGACACTCACGACCGGCGACATGACCGTCCGCGAGGTCGTCGGCGAGGGGGGAGCCGTCCGCGTCGCGGCCGCGCTCGAACGCCACTCCTCGCATCCGGTCGCCCCGGCGATCGTCGAGTACGCCGAGTCCTCGGCGGACGGGGTCGCCTCCGACGGCGGTGTCGAGCGCCCGGACGCGCCGGCAACCGCGAAATCCGGAGGGGGCGACGTCGAGGGGTTCGAGCGCCATCCCGGCGAGGGGATCAGCGGCCGCGTCGACGGCGACGCAGTCGTCGCCGGGACCCCGGAGCTGGTCGAGCGTCAGTGCGGGCCGCTCCCCCCGGAACTCGAGTCGGCCGTCGAGGCAGCTACTGCGAGCGGACATCTGCCGGTCGTTGTCGGCCACGACGGGTGCGCGGCCGCGGTTGCAGTCGTCGGTGATCGCGAGCGCGAGGGCTGGCAGGACACACTCGAAGCGTTCGCGGACCAGGAGGTGGTCGTGTTGACCGGCGACGACGAGAGCGCGGCCGGGCGCTTTCGTCAGCACCCGGCCGTCGACAGCGTCTTCGCGGGCGTCCCGCCGGACGGCAAGGTCGCGACGGTTCGCCGCCTCCGCGCCGAGAGCACGACTGCGATGGTTGGGGACGGGACAAACGACGCACCCGCGCTCGCAGCCGCGGACGTGGGTATCGCGGTCGCGGGCACGGCCAGGGCGGCCGAGGCGGCGGACGTCGTCGTGCCCGACGGGACACTCGCGGACGTCCCCACGGCCTTTGACCTCGCCTCGGCCACCAAGCGGCGCATCCGGGAGAACATCGGCTGGGCATTCCTCTACAACGCCGTCGCACTCCCACTTGCGGCGCTGGGTGTTCTCAATCCCCTCTTTGCGGCGATCGCGATGGCCGCGAGCAGCCTCTTCGTGGTCACGAACTCCCGGCGCCCGGTGCTGTGAGGATCACTCCTCGGGAATCAGGTCGACTTTCCGGACGAACCGCCTGAGTGTCTTCCCATCCTCGTCGCGCAACTCGACGGTGAACTGGCGCTGCTCGTTGACCGTCGCCAAGTCCTCGATGCGGACGTCGAACTCGAAGGGGGGATCCTCGTCGACCACGAGTTCCTCACCCCCGGAGATGACGGCGACGTGATCGACGCCACTGGGGTTCGCGAGCTGACAGTTGACGACCTCGCTCGTCTTTGTACACTCCAGGTCACCGCTGACGTCCGAGGCCGCACCGCCAGTGTCGACCTGGAAGTCGAAGGTCATCAGGCCAGGTGGGAAGGTTCCGATCACGACCACGACGACCAGAAAGAGGGTCAGACTGGCCTTCGACCCGTGCCGGGAGAAGGCCCGCGTGACCGGACTGGCGGCGGTGCGGCGGAGTCGGATCACGAGTGGCACGATAACAAAGTGGGTAAACGGCCCCCAGAACAGGAGGACGAACCCGTAGGCCATCACGTACCGGACCGGAGCCCAGTCGACGTAGGCCAGCATGAGGTTGCCGCCGATCCAGCAAAAAAAGCCAAGGAAGATCAGCGCGGCGCTTTTGAGCGCCCGCCAGACCATCGTGTTCGCGTAGTAGACGCTCACCAGATCGCGCCACATCCCGTTGACGACGCGGAGCGTCCACTCTACCGGCGAGCCGGGATCGTCTGGTTGTGCCGACTGGCCGGTCATTTCGCGTGTGCCCCCTTCGGTGCGACCCGCTGGTTATCGCGATATCCATACGCGATACCGCTGCCGTGGGCAGGCTGTCCTCCCTGCCGGTCTATTGTGTGTCTCGCCATAGTGCTACAGCGCCCGCGAGAGCGCCCCGCAGTCGGGGCAACAGTCGTGTGTCGTTCCATGCTGGGGGAGACCTAGATGCCGATCGACCACAGCCGCGAGAGGAAAAACCAGTTCGCGGCCCACGCGACCACGAACACCGCGAGGAAGATGAGCACGAAGAAGAACGTGCCACGCATCTCGTATGCGTGAACCGGATCGGACGCCTCGCCGCCGTCGGCCTCGACCCCGCCATCGGCCTTGACCCCGCCCATCGGCTCGATGTCGGTCCGCTCGGCCATGCTCTTTGGGGGCTTCCCGAGCAACAGTGAGGTCACCGCCACGACCACGAAGATCGTCCCGGCGACGATGGCGAGCAGCGCGAAGATCGAGAGGATGGCAAACAGGGGGGCGGCCGCCGAGAGGTTGAACTCGGTGCCGGGGATGTCCTGGACGACGCTCGCGATCCGACGGGGAACACCGTAGAGGAGGCCGATGTACATCATCATCAGGACCGTGATACCCATCGCCCCGGCGTAGAGATACGGCTGAAGAGATGCCAGTCGGGGGAAGGCCAGCCTGCGCCGGAACATCGTCCGGATCACGAAGAAGACCAGCCCCATGAACGCCAGTGAGGTCCCGACTGCGACGGTACCGTGGAAGTGCCCCACGGTGGCGTAGGTGTTGTGCCAGGACATGTTGACCTGGAGTTGCCCCATAATGACGCCGGTGATGCCCCCGAGGAAGCCAAAGAGGATGATGCTGAAGATGGTCGCGCTGAAGACGGGGTTCGTCCAGGGCGCGGAGGTCAGCCAGCCAAGCAGCCCGCCACCCTTGCCACGCTTGCGCCGGCCCGCCTCGAGACCGGCGGGGATGGCGAAGGCGTGGATCATGCTGGCGAAGGCGGCCCCGTAGAAGGCATACGAGGCGTTGAAGATCCGCCAGCCCGAGGAGACGACCGGATCGGACAGGAGGTGGTGAGCGGCCCCGAGGTTGATGAAGAAGAGATAGAGGATGAACGCAGACCGGGAAACCTTCTCGCTGACGATCTCTGCCCCGCCCACGACGTGGGTGAGGAAATACCAGACGGTGATCATCGCCGCGAGGTTGATCTGCTGGGAGCCGTGGCCGATTGTCCAGTAGAAGTGGCGGTACCAGGCGGGGTCCATCCACTGGATGAGGTCGACCCGCCAGAGGAAGGTGACGCCGAAGGTGATCAGGCCGCCGACCAGGGCCTCGGTTGCGATGATCGAGGTGATGAAGGCGCCAAAGGCCACGAGCGGCAGCGTCTTGCCGGGGTTCTCTCGGCGCTCGCGCCACAGCGTGAGGAAGAAAGGCACCGCTGCAACGACGGTGCTGACGATGAAGACGACGACGGCGAGGTAGAAAAGCGGCGGCGACTGCTGGGGCGCATACGAGGTCAAAAGCGGCGAGACGTCACCGGGAGCGCCGCTCGTTGTCAGGATGGAGTAGTTGATCGCCAGCGCCCCGACGACCATGCCGCCCCAGGCCGCCTTTGCGAGGTTCGGCAGGGGAAGCCGCCGGCCCAGGATCATCGGGCCGCCGACATAGAGGATGGCGACCTCCATGAACACCATCCAGAAGATGAGCAGATTCCAGGCGTGCGCGGAGAGATGCTTGTAGTACTCGCTCGCCGGCAGGAGGCCGATGACTTCCCAGCGGGTGGTCACGACGGTGATGGCAAAGAGGCCGCCGACGAGCAGCGCGACCACAGCCGTCAGGCCAAATGTCTTCACCATGTTCTCGGCTGACCGGTGGACGTCGAGGCCGGTTACCGAGCACTTCCGGAAGCCGTCCGCGTCGTAGTCGTTCGCAAAGAGGCTCGCGACCGACATGCTAGCCCTCCCTCACGACGAGCCGTCCGTGCATTGTCCGGTGTCCCTGGCCGCAGAACTCGTTGCAGATGATGTGGTACGTGCCGGGGTCGTCGAACGTCATCGGCATCACCCACTCGTAGCCCGGGAGCACCTGCAGGTTCGTGTGCTTGCTCAGTGCTGTCTCGGGCCGGATCGAGAAGCCGTGCTGGACGTCCAGCGAACTGAGGTGAATGTTGTACTCCGTCCCGGCCTCGAGGACGACCGGCGTCCCCATCCAGTTGAACCGCTGGCCGGCAATGTAGACGTCCTCGCCGGGCGGGACCAGCCCCTCCTCGGTCTCCTCGGCTTCGTCCTGGTAGTCCGAGAGCATCTGCTGGTAGTCCTCGGGGGGAACCTCGTAGGTTTCGCCGATCGGGTTCTGGTCACCAAAGCGGGTCCAGCCGCTCATCCACCCGAAGAGGACGAGCGACCAGAGCCCGCTCAGCCCGAGCCACATCGTTTCGCGCCGGTTCACCTTCTGTGACCACCAGCTTCCCTCCGGCGGCTTGGTCGGCGAGGTCATCTTATATCCCCCCCGCTGGGACCGAGATCAAGTCTATCAATCCCCAGCCGATGTAGGTCAACAGCCAGAAGAGCAGTGCTGCGGCGGCCAGTATCCAGATCTTATCGTACACCCGTTGCATCAACGGCGGATCTGATGCGGTGCTGTCCGACATGGTCCGTGTTCAACATGCCACAGGGAATTTTGAAGTAATTTTTGCCGAATATGTTCGCATCAGGCGTGAGACTGACAGACAGTGGGGCCTACTGGCCGTCGAACTCGGGCTCCTCGTCGCCAAAGAACGCGGAGATGCCCTCCATCATGTCGTCGGTGCCGAGCAGGTGGCCGAAGGCCTGCGCTTCGACTTCGAGGCCGGCGTCGGTGTCGTCGCGGCCGGCGAGCATGGCGCGCTTGACCGAGTCGTAGGCGACCGGCGGGCCGGCGGCGAGTTCTTCGGTCAGATCGAGTGCCCGCTCCTCGAACGCCTCGGGGTCGACGATCTCGCTGACGAAACCGTAGTCAGCCATCTCCTCGGCGTCGTACCGGTCACCGAGGAGGATGATCTCGCGGGCGCGGCTCTCGCCGATGAGATTCGCGAGGCGCTGGGTCCCGCCCCAGCCGGGGATGATGCCGAGGTTGACCTCCGGCTGGCCGAACTGCGACCGGCCGGTGGCGATCCGGATGTCAGCGGAGGCAGCCAGTTCCATGCCCCCGCCGAGCGTGAAGCCGTCGATCGCGGCGACGACCGGCATGGGGGTCTCCTCGAGCGCGGCGAAGGCCCGCTGGCCCTTCCGGGAGATGTCCCGCCCTTCGAGGTGGGAGGCACTGCCGGCGAACTGCTGGACGTCGGCGCCGGCACAGAACGCGCGATCGCCCTCGCCCTCGACGATGACAGCCCGAACGTCGTCGTCATCCTCGAGCTGTTCGACGGCCTGTGGGAGTTCGTCCAGCATGTCCAGGGTGACCGTGTTCATCTGCTGGGCGCGGTCGAGGACGACCCGGCCCACGTGTTCGCGACCCTCGACTGTCTCGACGCGAAGCGTTTCGAAACCTTCCTCGTCCCCGTAGAACCCCCCTTCCTTGGCCGCACTCCCGAGCCCGTCGGCGACCTCGTAGCGCCCGGCGCCGGTCTCGTCGTGTGCACCTTCGAGCGTCTCGACCAGCGAGTCCAGGCCCGCGGCGTCGGCCATCTTCCCCGGCCCTTGCGGGAAGCCGCCGCCGAGCACGACCGCCTCGTCGACGTCCTCGACCGGGGCCACGTCGCTCCCGACGAGCTTGCCGACCTCGTTTGCCATGACCGCGAGCAGACGAGCCTCGACGTCTTCCCGGCCCGCATCCGGCGGAATCTCGACCCCGCCGTCGTCGTAGTGATAAAAGCCCACCCCGGTCTTCTTGCCGAGTTCCTCGTCGTCGACCTTCCGCTCGAGGAGCGGACACGGCTCGTAGGCCGCGCCCAGTTCCTCGTGCATGTACTCGAGGACGTGCAGCGTCACGTCGTTGCCCACCTGGTCGCCGAGTTCGAAGGCGCCCATCGGCAGGCCGATGTCGAACTTCGTGGACGCGTCGACCTCGGCGATGGTCGCCTCCCCGCTCTCGACGAGCCAGCAGGCCTCGTTCATCAGTGGCACCAGAATCCGGTTGACGATGAAGCCGGGCTCGTCCTTGCGGACGCGGACAGGGGTCTTGCCCATCTCCTCCGCGAGGTCCTCGACGACATCGAGGGTCTCGTCGTCGGTGTGTGCCCCGCGGATGACCTCGACGAGGTCCATCCGGACCGGCGGGTTGAAGAAGTGCATCCCGCAGAACTGCTCTGGCCGCTCCGTCGCCCCCGAGAGTTCCGTGATAGAGAGGCTGGAGGTGTTGGAGGCGAAGATGGTCCCCTCGGATGCGTGCTCCTCGACGTCGGCGTAGACCTCCTTCTTTATATTCATCTCCTCGATGATGGCTTCGATGACGACATCGGCCCCTTCGACAGCCTCCGACAGGTCGACGATCGGCGTGATCCGCTCGAGCGCGGCGTCGCGCTCCTCGTCGGTGATGTGGTCGCTCTCCGCGAGCTTGTCGAGACTCCACTCGATCTGCTCGTAGCCGTCCTGGACGATGTTGTCCTCGATGTCCCTGAGAATGACTTCGTACCCCGCGAGAGCCGCTACTTCGGCGATCCCGTGACCCATGGTCCCGGCACCGAGTACCGTGACCGTCTCTATGTCCTGGAGTTCCATGACTGGTTCGTGTCTCGCCCGCTCACGGTTTGAACGTTTCTGTCTGTCCGGCGAACCGACATCCGAGGTGTCCTTGACTCTGGAGAACGGGCGACGTGTGGTGAAACGGGACGGCAGAGATGGGCGCCACATCATGTCTCCCCCGGTTGCAAAGGGTGGACGAGTCGAAGCGAAAACGGAAGCCGCCGACCAAGCGGCCCCAGTGAGTCCCCAGCGGCCGGATGCCGGTGTCGTACTGGCACACCCGGCACCTGATCATTGTGCGGGCATTAGTGTGAGTACATTCCCGTAGATTTTGGGTGTTTTTTAAGTACCGCTGCTCGGCGGGGCTGCTGGTTCCCTCTCCCCGGCGCTATTCGACCATCCTGCTCCCGCCGGGTGGGAGGAATTCCTGGATTCTGTCGGGGCTTGCGACCTTCCGGACGAACGATTCGTCGGTGAACCGCTCCCGGAACTCCCGGTAGAGGCGCTTCGCGATGTCGTTTTGGGCGTACTTGCCGGGTTCGACCTCGACGACAGCCTCCGCACGCCCCTCGATGGCGGCGGGCGGGCCGCCGATCACCCGCGTCTCTGGCTCGCAGGTGATCCCCACGGCGACGCCGACCTCCGTATCCCGGAAGTAGGTGCGATCACCCCGGATCGCGAATCCGCCCTTCTCCAGGTATTCGCCGCTCTCGGGCGTCTTCGAGACCTGGTCGTGATCGACCATGTACACGTCGCCGGCGAACTTCCCCTCCTTCCAGACAGAGGAGTACGACACTGCAAACTGCGCGGTCTCCCGCTTCGAGCGGTCCGGAATCTCGAGGCCCTCGTCGTAGGACTCGCTGGGACCAGTCGCCTTCAGGACCGTCGCCGGGCCGCCCTGGGCCTGCGTGTGGAAAAAGCGGTCCCCGCGGTCGAGGTACTTCTTGACGATCTCCTCGTTCCCGTCGGCGTCGCGTCCCCCGATGACGAGGAAGCCATCGCTCGTATGAAACCACCGGAACCGCTCGTACCACTGCTCTTTCTTGCGGACGGGGATCGACGACCGGGCGAGCCAGTCGACCTCGTCCGTCTCGTCCTCGGACTCGTCGCCGTCGTCGCTCTCTTCGGAGGCGTCGGCGCTCCACTGCTCGCGGCGCTTCTCGATGCGGGCGAGTTCCTCGCGGGTCTCCGCGATTGCCTCTTCGGCCCCCTCCTTCTTCTGCTCGATGCGCTTTGCCTCCGTATAGAGGCGGTCCGCGTTCTTCTCGACTCCGTCCTCGACTCGAAGGGTAACGGTGTCCTCGCCGACATCCATCGTGAGAGTCCCCTCGCTGCCGTCGACGCTCCGGACGGCCGCCGCCGCGTCGATGCCCTGCTCGGCCCCCTCCTCGAAACGCGCTTCGATGTCCTCCCAGGGGACGCCGTCCTCGCGCGCCTCGCGGGCAGTCGTCAGAACCTTGTCGACCAGATCGTAGTGGGCGTACAGTGCTTCGGCGCGCTCCCGTTCGCGCTCGGCCTCGGCCTCGAAGTCCTCGATCGCGCGTTCCTGTTGCTGGATGATACGCTGGTGTGTCTCGATCTGGGACTCGAAGTCCGGCCGGTCGCGCCCACCCTCGTCGCCTTCCTCGTGGTCGGCCTCGAAGTTGGTGAAGTAGTCATCGAGCGCATCGGTGAACGTCTCGAAGGGCTCCGCCCGGAGGTCCGTATGCTCCTCCAGCGAGACTGGAGAAACGTCGACGCGGCGACCCGGTGGGCTGTCGTCGCTGTCGTCCGGCGCTCCTCGGTCAGTCTCGTAGTAGACCCGCGGATCGAGATCCGCCCGTCGCAGACGGGCGGCGAGGTCCTGAACGGTCTCGTAGACCGCCCGGTAGACGTCCTCGTCGGCTGCGCCGATGTCGAGGCCCTTCTCGATGCCTGCACGGGTACACAGTTCCTCGCCCCAGAGGCCGCCGAAGTTCAGCTGGGTCGCGAGCGTCCGCACGACGTCAGTGTCGGATTGCTCCATGCGGGCGCGAAACCCCTCGAAGTCGACGGCGAGGGGGTTGAACCGGGCGTCGGGGAACTCGTACTGTGCGCCTGGCGCGACGGTCCGGGATTTGAGCCGGACGGTGTCGAGGCAGTCGACGACGCTCCCACTCTCGTCGAGGACGGCGGCGTTTCCGTCGCCGAACAGTTCCGCCACGACGGTGGTGCTGTCGTCCTCGCGCTCGAAGCGGATCTGGAGGATGCGATCGAATTCGAACTGCTCGACATCGGCGAGTTCGGCCCCGGCGAGACGGTTGCGCAACATCATCGCGAAGTTCGGCGGCCGCTCGGGCGCTGGCTGCACGTTGTCGGGGTCGGCTACCCGAACGTGTTTGGTCTCGCCGACGTCGACGAGCAATTCGATGCGCCCGCGGTCGAAATCGCGAAGTCTGAACCGCAGGAGGTCGTCCTCGTAGAGGTAAACCTTGTCGACGCGCGCGCCGGCGTAGGCGCCGAGTTCGCCCGAGAGCGCCGCGAGGTCGACGCTCGTCACTTCCCGCTTTGGCTCCATACCAACACTTCTGTCAGCGGATGGAAAGAGGTGTCGTTGCGGGACGGACCATCTATACAGCGCCCGAACCGCTGTCAGGCGATCCGCGACACCCACGCGTCGGGGTCGTCGAGTTCTGCGTCCGTCGGCAACGCCTCGGGCGACGTCCAGACTCGCCCGGCGGTTTGCATCCCGTACCCGTCGGCGATGACCTCGAAGAAGGCCTTCCCGCGCTCGTACTGGCGTCGCTTCACGCTGAGCCCGAGCAGACGGCGGATCAGCCGCTGTAGCGGGCCCCGCCCCTTCCGGCGCTCGTCGAGTTTCCGGCGGAGGTCGGCGTACTCCTCGTCGAAGGCCCGGTCCATGACGAGTTCGGCGTAGCCCTCGACTGCCGTCATCGTCGTGTCGAGTTCGCCCAGCGACTCGCGGTCGATGGTCCCCTCACCCAGGTTGTCGATGGCCGCTCGCATCGTCCGTTCGAGGTGGTCGGACAGCCACGGGGCCGCACCGAACTCGGCAGCGTGGGCTACCTCGTGGAACGCGATCCACCGGCGAAAGCGGGGGTAGGGGGCGTCCATCTTCTCGGCGGCTCTGACGATGTTCGGGCGGACGAAATAGAGTGCGTGGTCGTCACTGTCCGCCAGCAGGAGCGGGTCGTACTGGCCGAGGACGTTGTTCGCGAGAAAGGACAGCGCGACGGCCATCGAGCCCGTGTTGAGCACGCGGGCGACCCCCGGGACGTACTCGGCACGCGCCTCCAGGGGGGCCACGACCCGCTCGAAGGTCGCCAGGTTGGCCTCGATCCAGTGGTGGCGGTCCTGTATCTCGACGGTGTCGGGCAGGTCGAACCCGATTTCGGTCACCGAGCGGACGCGGTCGCGGGCGTCCCGGACGTCGGCGGCATAGGCCTCGCGTTCCCCAGCGGAGACATCAAGGTCGCCCGGGTCGGTCGCGGCGGTGGCTGCGGTCCCAACTGCCGACCAGTCGATCGGCCCGTCGCCGCTCGCCCCGGTGACTGCCCGAACACTCCGGTAGAATCTCATCGCTTCGTCGTTGAATGTCCGAGCCGATATGTCTTCTCCCGGCCCGTCACGATCAGTTGTCGCCGGAGTCGCCCCGGCGTTTGTGCACGACGACAGCAAGCACGAGGAGGAAGGCGAGGCCGACGACCAGGGGAAGCAGGCGACGATCAGTCCCGGCCCCGTCTTCTCCTGCTCCGCTCGCTTCGTCGGTGTCGTCCCCGTCACTGCCACTGAAGGGGGCGTTGGCGGTGAAGGAGACGTCGTCGAGTTGTAGTTTCAGGAGGGTGTACTCTGCCATACCTCCCCTTCGGCCACCTGCGCCTTAGCCGTTTGGACAGGAATGGCAGATTTTTTATTCGATGGGGTGGACAGCCCCGCGTACGCGACAGATGCGATGGGGGGTTCTACTGGTCGCCCTTGCCTTCGTGGGGATGGCCAGCGCGAACACGGCACCGCTCGCCGACGCGGGCCTCGACCAGCAGGCCACGCGCGGCGCGACTGTCTATCTCGACGCCGGCGGGTCCACGGACCCCGACGGCACGATCACGGACTACGAGTGGTCCATCACCGGGCCGAACGGGACTGCCGTCGACCCGGACTGTCGAACCTGCGAGCAGACCCAGTTCGTCCCGAACGGGACCGGCGAGTACGCCGCGACGGTAGCGGTGACCGACGACGACGGCGCGACGCGCGAGGACACGCTATACGTGACCGTAGAGGAGGCGGAACCGCCGAGCGTGACGGTGTCCGGACCGGATGCGATAGTCTCGGGCGACGAGCGCACCTACCAGGCGGAGGCGACAGCTGGTGACGCCACTCTCTCGACGGTCACCTGGCGGGTCGACGGGATACACCACGTCCATACCCGCATCAGCGGCGACTCGGCGACCGTCAGCGAGGGCTTCACGCTCCCGGCGGGCGACCACACCGTGTCGGTGACGGTCATCGACGACAACGGCCGGCGCGACACCGACGAACAGACCGTACAGGTCGTCGACAGGAGCGATGTCGCCGGTGACGGCACCGCCGAGGTCGACGGCAAGACGGTTGAAGCGACGGGCGGTGGCGGCGATGGCATCATCCAGTACGACGCCGACGCCGGCGAGTGGAGCGTCGATACCGACCTCGCGTCCCGGATGACCGGAGACGTGCAAGTCGGTGATGCTACTGTTACGACAGGGCAGTTAGA